>JAKAJA010000018.1 GCA_021814085.1 Acidobacteriota bacterium
GCAATTTCTCTTAGGCCACAACCTCCCGCCCCCCTTTTGCGTAGTAGGGGTTGGGAGGTCTTCCCATGGTGAAGTTCCTGCTCTGGCTTATTCTGCTGGTATTCTGCTGGCCCCTGGCATTGCTCGCCCTGGTGCTCTACCCCGTGGTGTGGCTCCTGCTCCTTCCGTTTCGCCTCCTGGGAATCGCCGTAGGCGGGGTATTGGAGCTGGTCAAGGCCGTCGTGCTGCTTCCCGCGCGAATCCTCGGCGCCCGGCCAAAATAGAAGCGCCGCACCTTACGCAGGTGCGGCGCCTCTCTCGCGGCCATTCAAGTCTGTCGTTCTATTCCCTCGTTCCCTCGTTGGCTCGTTGACTCGTTCCCTCCATCCCCACCCCACCCTACCATCGCTTTCCGATGCTCAAGTAGAGCATCTGGCTCTTGTCCGTGGCGTAGCTGTAGCCGAAGAACACCGGGCCAAGTTTGGTGGAGGAACCGACCCCTACGGTACCGGAGTATTTCATGTCGTCATATTTGCCGGGCATGTTGTAGTGCAGGGTCCAGACCTTCCCCATGTCCCCAAACGCCATGAAGTAGGCGCCCCTGCCGATGATGGCAGGGAGGGTCGCGAACTTGTATTGGTATCCCAGGCGGACGGAGCCGTAATTGGGCCCCGTGAGCTGCCCCTCCATATACCCGCCGAAGCTGTTGGGTCCTCCCAGCCGGAACCAGTTGTAGTACGGCACTTCGGAGCCGAAGGCGGTTCCGCCGTTGAGGTACCCAAAGACGCCGCTGCGCTGGCCCAAAGGCTGGAAGACGCGGATTTTGAGCTCCGCCTTCTGGTAGTTGTCCGCGGCGCCCATGGCGGTTTCGGAATCGTAGGCCGCCAGCGAGATGTAGCTACCCTTCGTAGGCAGATCCGCCGAGTCGAGCCGGTCGTATTTGTAGGTTAGCTGATATCCGCCCAGGGAGGCGTGGAAGTCGGGGAAGATGTCCGCTCCCACGGCCCGGGAGAACGTGGCGCGGCCCCAGCGCGGCCCGAAGCGGAGCTCGCCCGAGCGGCCGATGTTGAAGCCGACATCGAACCCCGCCCACCCCAAACTCGTGCGGTAGTTGGCGGAAGGATCGCTCGTCTTTTGGTTGACGAACACGTAATCCAGCTCGTTTTCGTACTGGAGGTACGGCGCCACGAAGACCCGCCCCGCGCGGTCCAGGGGCTGGTACCACTCGGTGTAGAGCCGCTGGTTTAGGCCGATCTCAACGTCCGACTTCCACTCGGCGCCCAGCTTGTTCAGCCGGGTGAATCGGAGCCCCGCGAAGACCGACCAGTTGCTGTTGTACTTGAAGTCGCTCGAGAGGTCCATGCCGAAGCGCATGTACGTGGGGCCGAAAGTGTTGGGCACGGCGGTGATGACGAGGCCCTTCCGGTCTCCTCGCTTGACGAGCTCGTAGGTCACCGAGGAGTAGTCCCCCGAATTGTATACCATGACCAGGTCCTTGGCCACCTGGTCCACGTGGAAGGCCTGGCCTGCCTGGGTCTTGAGCTTGCCCCGGACCAGACCCTCGGTCTCAGGATCGGTGCCCGCGAACTCCACGAAGTCCAACTTGTCGGGCGGGGGGGGGAGGCCGTGTAGATGGGCCTGCCAGGCGGCGTATTCGTCGGCGCTCACGGCGTATTGGGAGAGGACGTCGGCGCGGCTCGCGACGAGCTGCTCGCCCACGGGAACGAGCGTGAGGGCGTTCTCAAAGTCCATCAGGCTGTAGCGCCCCAGGTCCGGGCGGAGGAGGATGTCCGCCTTGGCGGCCTGGACGTCGATCTCCTTCTGCATTAGAAGGTTCATGACCTGGCTGTAGACCGCGAGGGGCGAGGTGATCTGATTCCTGTCCAGGGGAGGCGTGCCGATGTCCACGGCGATCACGATGTCGGCTCCCATGGCTCGGACCACGTCCACGGGGAGGTTGTCGGCGATGCCGCCGTCCACGAGGAGGTGGCCGTCGATCTCCATGGGCGCGAAGATGGCGGGGAGGGACATGCTCGAACGGATAGCCGTCGGAAGGGACCCTTTTGAGAACACGAACTTGTCCCCGGTGACGATGTCGGTGGCCACGCACCGGAAGGGGATGGGCAACCGGTCGAAGTCGTGGATGTCGGCGGCCTTCAGGGTGTTGGTCTGCAGCAGGAACATGAGCTTCTGCCCGTTGATGAGCCCCTTGCTCAGGTGGAGCCCCTTGCTGTCGAGCCCCAGGTTCAGCCCCTCGATGTACCTCCTGTCGTCCTCCTTGGTCCGGTAGGGCAGCTGTTCGCGCGGGGGGCGGTCCGAGAAGATCTCGGCCCAGTTGGTCTTCTTGATGAGGGCCTGCAGTTCCTCCGTGGTGGCCCCCGTGGCGTAGAGGCCGCCCACAATGGAGCCCATGCTCGTGCCGGCGATGTAGTCGATGGGAATATGCATGCGCTCGAATGCCTGAAGGACCCCGATGTGGGTGACCCCCCGGGCCCCACCGCCCGAGAGGGCCAATCCGATCTTGGGCCGGTGCTTCGCGGGGGCATCAGGCCCCGGGGCCGCGGGGGCGTTCTCGCCCGGCGTCCCCTGGCCTTGGACGCCCAGGGCAACCACGATGGAAAGCGCGCACAGAAGACTCTTCAGGAAGCTGGTTCGGCCCACGGGTCGCTCCTCTTTCATTTGCCGCCGGCTGCGGCCTCGGGTGTTGCAGGGGGCGTCCCGTTCTCGGGCGCCTTGGGGGTCGTCTGGAGCTCCAGGGGAGCCAGACTCCCCGGTATCTTGGGATAGTGGGTCAGCTCCTCGTAGCCATCCTTGGTCACGAGGTACGAGTCCTCCACGCGCACGCCCAGATCCCAGTAAGCCTTGTCGGCCTTGGAGCCCGCGGGGACGTAGATCCCGGGTTCGATGGTGACCACCATGCCGGGTTTCAAGGGACCGCGAATCCAGGGATCGTGCACGTCCAGGCCCACGGGATGCCCGAGGCCGTGGGTGAAGTACTCACCGAACCCCGCATCCTTGATGACCTTCCTGGCGGCCGACTCCAATTCGCTGTAGTTGACGCCGGGCTTGAGCATGGCCCTGGCGGCATCCCCGGCGGCGACCACCGTCTCGACGAGCTTTTTCTCTGGTCCCGTCCATTTCCCGTCCACGGCAAAGGTGCGCGTCATATCGCTGGCGTAGTTGTCCACGCTGCACCCGATGTCGATGACGACGAGACCCTGCTTCAACTCGGCGTTGTTGTCCATGTAGTGGGGCAGGGTGGCGTTCCTCCCCGAACCCACGACGCACTTGAAGGCGATGCCGGTGGCGCCGTTTCGCTCGAAGGAGGCCAGGATGGCCTTCTCCAGGTCCGCCTCGTTGGCCCCGGGCTTGATGAGAGGGGCAACATCTTCGAATGCCTTGGACGTGATGGCCGCGGCGATCTTCATCTTCGCCAGTTCGCCTTCGTCCTTCACCGTCCGCAGCTCGCCTATCTTTCCCGAGGGGCTGCGTCCCAGAACGGGCAAGAGGAGGCGGTCGAGGAGCGCGCCGCGCGGCCCGACGATGACGGCGGGAAGCGCGCGTCCGTAAAGGTAGTAGGAATCTTCCGCGGAGAAAAGGAGGCCCGGCCGGTCGAGGGCGCCGGCCCTTCGGAGGGCCTCCACGCGTTTCGGGTTGGGTGAGGAGGCGGCATCGGCCACGGGTGCAAGCGCGGCGGTGGCGAGGAGCAGAAATGCGAGCGCGGCCGCGCCCCAGACCGATGCGCCCAGCCACATCCTGCGTTTGTCCGCCAAGTTGGGCGGAGGCGGGGGCACCGAGGTGACTCTGGGCCGGTGGAGGCGGGGCAGGACCAGGGTCTGCCAGAGGATTCCCCCTCCCGCCACGGCGAGGGGCCACCAGAAGTTCGCCTTGTACGGGAGCGCCGCCACGAGCAGCAGGGCCCCCATGGCCGAGGACAACACCCCCAGGCTAAATCGCTGAAAAATCGCCCCCATGGCGACGCTCGCCACGAGCAGTCCCAGGGCGAGGGGCTTCTGAAATCCGAAGGATCCCGAGAAGAACAGGTGGGCTCCGTAGACGGCGGGGAGTACCCACGTGCAGGCGAAGGCCATGGAGAGCCTCGGCACGAAGGCATTCACCAGCATGCCGATGGAAAAGGCCACCCAACCCACGAACAGGGCGAGAGGATAGCTCACGGAGGCGAAGAGGCCCCAACCGGTGGCCACGGCGACGGCCATATAGAAACTGCCCGCGGCGAAACGAGGACAGCGCCGCCCCGCGAGGAGCAAGAGCGCCGCCCATATTCCAAGGGCGAGGTGGACCAGGGCTACGAACGCGGATGGCGCCGCCTGGAGGCCCTCGGGCAGGGGAGTCATTTGAGCAGCGCCTTCATCTCGGCCACGGCCCGCTCGATGCCGACGAAGACGGCCCTGGCGACGATGGCGTGGCCGATGTTCAGCTCCTCGATGAGTCCCATCCCGGCGATGGGTTCCACGTTTCTGTAGTTGAGCGCGTGACCCGCCAGAATGCCCAGGTCGAGTTTGTGGGCCATCTTCGCCGCCTCATCCACGGCCCTGAGGGCGTGGACCCGGTCCGCTTCGGACCGCGCCGTGGCATAAGCGTTGGTGTTGATCTCCACGGCCTGGGCGCCCACCTTGTGGGCCGCCCGGATGTTGTCCATGGAGGGGTCCACGAAGAGGCTCACCCGGACGTTGTGGGCCGAGAGCCGTGACACGGTCTGGGCGATGTGGGCCGAGTTGAGGATCACGTCCAGTCCGCCCTCGGTGGTTACCTCGTTGGGGCGCTCGGGAACCAGGGTAACCTGCCAGGGCTGGACGCCCGCGGCGATCTCCACCATCTCCGAAGTGGCCGCCATCTCGATGTTCAGCCGGGTGGCGACGGTTTTTTTCAGCAGCTCCACGTCCCGGCCCTGGATGTGACGGCGGTCGGCGCGGAGGTGGACCGTGATGCCGTCGGCCCCCGCGAGCTCGCAGAGGACGGCCGCGTGCACGGGGTCGGGCTCCGCGCCCTTGCGGGCCTGACGGAGGGTGGCGATGTGGTCGATGTTCACGCCGAGTTTCATTGTTCACCTCGAAAGAGAAGCCATCAGCTATCAGCTGTCAGCTATCAGCTAAGACCACAACCCAGAACTAAAAACTCAAAACTCAAAACCCAAAACCCCTGTTTCTCAACCATCTCCCAGCGTTTCCCTGAGCACCTTGCCGAGCCTCTCGACGACGCCGTTCACCACCTCCGCCGACTGGGCTTCCACCATGAGGCGGAGGAGCGGTTCCGTTCCCGAATAGCGGAGCACGATCCGGCCGCGGCCCTCGAGCCCGGAAGTCTCCTCGTCCAGGGCCTGCTGGATGAGCGGCTGCTCCTGGAGGGGCACGCGGCGGCCTACTCGGATGTTGGAGAGGACCTGGGGGTAAGGCGTAATCCCCTCCGCGATGGCGTCCATGCTCCCCGCGTCCCTCGCGAGGGACGCGTAGGCTAGCGCGGTGAGGAGGCCGTCGCCCGTGGTGGCCTGGTCCAGGAAGAGGACGTGGCCCGAGGGTTCGCCGCCGAGAATGGCGCCCCTGTCCACCATGCACTGCAGGACGTAGCGGTCTCCCACGGGAGCGCGGAAGAACCTGAGACGCTCGGCCTGGAGGGCCTGTTCGAGCCACAGGTTGCTCATGACCGTTCCCACGACCCACCGTCCCCAAAGGGTTCCCCTCTTGACGCGGCGCTGGGCGTCCCTGTACAGGATCACGTCCCCGTCCAGCACCCGCCCCGCCGAGGTGACGGCGAGGCACCGGTCGGCGTCTCCGTCGAAGGCGAACCCGAAGTGGGCGCCCTCGTCCCTCACCCGTCGCGCCAGGACGTCCGTGTGGAGGCTGCCGCATCCCGCGTTGATGTTCCTCCCGTCGGGTTCGATGGCGAATGCCGACACCTTCGCCCCGAGACGCCCGAAGAGGGCGGGGGCCGCCTCGTGGGCCGCGCCGTTGGCGCAGTCAAGCACGACCTTGAACCCCGAAAGGTCCGCGCCCTCCCACAGGGACTCGAGCCAGGATAGATAGCGCCCGGAGAAGTCCGCCGAAGGCGGGCCAAGTTCCACCGATGGTACGGAACTGCCCAAGTAGGGGAGGAGGCCGTCGAGGGCGGTTTCGATGTGGTGCTCCGTGTCGTCGGGCAGCTTGAACCCGTCCCCGGAGAAAAACTTGATGCCGTTGTCCTCATAAGGGTTGTGGGAAGCCGAGATCATGGCTCCGAAGGTGAACCGCTCCTCGGCGCAGAGCCTGGCCACGGCGGGGGTTGGCATGACACCCGCATAAAGGCATTCAACGCCCGTCTCCCTCAGCCCCGCCACGAGGTGGGAGGCGATCCAACCGCACGACTCCCGGGTGTCGGCGGCCACGAGTGCCCGGGCGTCCTTCCCGCCCAAGATCCTCCCCGCGGCCCGGCCGAGGGCGTAGACGGTGGGTGGGTCCAGGGGGAATTGCCCGGCTCTGCCCCTCAGGCCGTCCGTGCCGAAATACTGCCGGTTCACGGGAGGGATCCCCCGCCCGGAGGAGGCGCCGCCGGCTCGGAGGTCTGCTGAGGCGCCGCCGTTCCCTTCTCCACCCGGACCCCAACGAAGCGGTCTACCCACCCCGTTATCTCCACCTTCCCCGCGAGGTCGCTCCTCGCGAGACGGAGCGAAGGTTTGATCTGGTAAAGTTTTTCCGAGGGCTTCAGGCCCTGGACATCCACTTCCGCCACGAAGTCTTCGGGGGCCAGGTTTCGGACCAGGGATTCGGGGCCTTCCACCATCACTTTGAGGGTTGGCGCCTCCAGGGTCACGAGACGCTTGCCGCCGTGGACCACCCCGATGGAGATGGGGGAAATGGTCCTCTGCTGGCGCTTTTCACCGATGACCACCCGCAGCGTGGCGGGGGCAGGAGAGGGGATGGCCAGGTCGGGGTCGGCGTGGCCTGTCACTACGGGAATCTCGAACCCGGCCGATCGCCCGTCGAGGGACACGGGCTGGGTGGGGAGTTGGTGGAGCTTGCGCACGAGGCTCTCGGGCCCCTCCACCTGCACCGTGGGAGGTTCGATGGTCCACGATAGGACCTGCGTGCCCGGGGCCGTGCGGCCCGTGAAGTTGGGATGAAGGGGCAGGGTGTCCTTGAGGCGCCGGTCCAGGGTGAAGTGGATGAGCTTGGGGTAGGTGCGCATGAACTCCACGGAGGAGGGCAGGCGAACGTTCTCCCTGTCCAGTTCCACGACCTGGGGGCCCGGCTGGAGCTTGCTCACGTCGATACGCGCGTCCACGTCCTCCTCGCGGACCCGCTTGAGCATGTCGGGGGATCCCTTGAACTCCACGGTCACGCCCCGGCGGGCATCCTCTCCCACCACGATCAGGTTCTGGGGGATGTTGGCGTACTGGAGTGGAACCGACAGGTCCTTGACCGACTTCAGCTCCGATACGGTGTACGACCAGTACATGGCCGACAGGAGGAAGGAGAGGATGAAGAGCCAGACCGACCCGCCCTCGGGGCGGAACCGGTCAAGCCACGTCGGTGGCCGCCGCTTGCTCACGGGGCTTACCTCCCAGCAGTTCATAGAGCTTCTTCTCAAGCTCCTCGCCGTTGCTCACGGGTTCGAAATTACCCTCCACGGCCAGGATGACGGAGCCGCGCTCCTCACTCACCACCACGCACACGGCGTCTGTCATCTCCGTGATGCCCGCGGCCGCCCGGTGCCTCGTGCCGTATTCGGTGGGGAAGTCGCGGGCGCTCAGGGGCAAGTAGCAACCCGCCGCCGACAGCCTCCCGTCCATCACCACCGCCGCGCCATCGTGGAGGGCCGTGCCCGGAAAGAAGATGGTGGAGAGGAGGCCGGACGACACCTCGGCGTCGACCTTCACCCCCGTGTCGGCGTAGTCCTTTAGCCCCTGGGTGCGCTCGAAGACCACGAGGGCCCCCTGGCGGAGGTGGGCGAGGCCGAATACCGCCACGGCCGTCTCACGTGCCAGCTGATGCCTCTGCTCGAGGCTGCCACGGGACGTGAAGAAGGTGCTCCCGAGGGCCGCTAGCGCCTTCCGGATGGGCTCCCTGAAGAGGACGATGATGGCGAAGGGGATATAGAAAAGGAGATTCTGAAGGAAGCGGTGGGTGGCCGCCATGTCCAGAAACTGCGCCAGGACGTTGGCGACGACCAGCACGATGACGCCCAGGAGCATCTGGACGGCGGGGGTCCCTCTCACCTGCCGGATGATGAAAAAAAGGAGCGCCGTGACCGCCAGAATATCCAGCAGGTCGATCCAGCCCATCCCCCTGGAGAGGAGTGCGTACCACGCTTCTTGCATCGCCGACCTCTCAAAACATAAGTATGACGGCACGGGCGCGGAGGGTCAAGGAGAATGAGTGGGAGAAGGGGAGAGCGGGAGAAGGGGAGCAGAAAGGAGGGGCGGAAGAGGGGAATGAAACGAAGACAAAAGAACGAGGCACGGGAGGATCGGAACATGGGGACGGCTTTCAGGTCCAATGCAGGTGAAGTGTATTGGGTGAGGCGGAGGGCAGCCGACACCACGATGGGGAGATGCGAAAGCGCACGGGTTGGGTTCCTCATGGGTCTTCACCCGCTCCCCCTTCTCCCGCTCCCCTCCGGGCGTACCATGGTGTAGAATGGCGTGGCTGAGGTAGGAGGGCATGGGGCCATGGCCGACGCAAGGGTAGAACAGGCAAGAGCGCTCGCCGCCGCCGGGCAGTATAAGGAGGCCGTGGATGTGCTCAAGGCGCTCCTCCAGGCCAATGCGCAGGACGGAGAGGCGCGTCAGCTCCTGGCCGAAGTCCAGGACAGCATGATGCTCGAAATCCAGATCGGGGACCGTCTGGAAAGGGCCCAGGCCCTGGCGGAGCAGGGCCAGAGGGATCAGGCCCTCAAGCTCCTCGGCGACGTCATGAAGGTGGCCCCCAACCACCCCAGGGCCCTTGCCCTCGCGGCCTCTCTTTCGCCCCAGGCGCCCCCGCCTCCCCACCCCCTGCCCGATCTCAACCCGAACGCCACCGTGTCCATGGACGCCTTCGAGTTGGAGGACCTGCCCATTGGCTCGGGGCCCGCATCTCCAGCGGGGCCATCCTCCAACACCCTTTCGGGCGCGGCCCCCGAGTTTAGCCTGGAATCCCTCGACTCCCTTGACTCATCTCAACCTTCACCCATGGAGTCCACTTTCGCGACCCCATCCACGAACCTTGGGCCCGCCGAGGCCGCCAAGGTGCAGCAATACGTGAGCGAAGGCCAGGCCCTCTTTGATCAGGGCCGCTACCAGGATGCCATCGACCTCTGGACCCGCGTATTCATCGTGGACGAGAACAACAAGGACGCGGACGCCCTGATCGCGAAGGCCAAAGAGGCCATGAACGCCAATCAGGGGGAGATCGAGCACAACCTCACCGAGGGAATCGCCGCCTTCAACGCCGGGGACTACGTCCGCTCCAAGCCATTGCTGGAAAAGGTGCTCGCGGCCTTCCCCGGCCACCGGGAGGCGCAGTACTATCTCCAGCGCATGGGGGAGGCTGTTCCCATGAGCCCCCAGGCTTGGACCGACGCTCCCGCGGCCCCGGTTCCGCCCTCGGCCTTCGCGACCCCGCCGCCCGCCTTTACCCCACCGCCCACTTTCTCCGCTCCGCCCCCCATCTCGGGCGCGGCACCCGCGGGGGCGCCTCAGGGATCGACCTTTACCAGCGGCAACCCTGATGAGTTCGAGTTCGAGGACCACCTGGAGCTCCCCACGGGAGAGGCCATGCGGTCATCGGCTCCGGCGGCGGCCTACGGGGGGTTCGAATTTGAGAGCGCCCCCCCGGTAGCGGCCGGGGCCGGCCAGGCGGCCCCGCAGCCTCCAACGCAGCCTCCCGCCCAATCCGCCGAGGCGTTCACGTGGGATGATAACCCCACCCTCGCCGCGCCGAGGGAGCAGGTGACCGCGACCACCGGGATGGATGGCGGGGATGAAGTCCTGGGAGTCCCCGGGGCTCTGCCGGGGGTCGGCCCTTCGAAGGTGAAGGCGGCCAAGGCACCCAAGGCCGGCGGCGGCCCCCCGTGGATCCTCATCGGGGCCGCGGTGTTCGGCCTGCTCCTCGTGGGCCTCGGCATCGTTTTCGCCAGCCGGTTCTTTTTCAGCGGCGATGGTCTCCAGCCGGCCACGGTCAAGCCGAGCCAGCTCCCCAAACCCCAAGCGCCCAGAATAGCGCCCAAGCCCGTCGCGCCTGCGGTCCCAGAGGCGCCGACGCCCCAGAGCATGAGCCCAGAGGATCTCCTCAAGGCCGCCCGCGCGGCGGAGGGGGAGAAGGACTACGCCAAGGCCGTCGCCCTCTACCAGGAACTCCTGGCGCGCGGGGGAGGTCTGAACACGGAGGCGGCGACAAGCCTGTCTAACGCCAGAACGGCTCTGCAGCGGCAGCAGGTTGAGAACGAGAAGAACGAGAAGTTCCTCAAGGACTATCAGTACGCCGTGAAGGCCTATCGGGAGGGGGACTTCGCCGAGTGCCTGAGGGTGGCGTGGCGCATGATTTACCCCGACGACACCATGGCCCGCCAACTGGGCAAGCGGGACGCGGTCCAGCACCTCATCCGGGACGGATACTACAACTGGGCGGTCATGGATCTGAAGTCGGACAACGTGCGCGGCGCGGAGAAGAACCTCAGGGACCTCGTGGACTTCGACAAGACCGACGGCGAGGCCCGCAAGCTCCTCCAGTTCGTCAGGCCATACCTCACGAATCTCCCGGACCAGAACTACCGGGACGTCGTGAAGAGCCTTACCTACCGCCCATTCGCGGAGAGCCCCTGATGGGGGGCACGCGAGAACTCGACGATCTTCTCAGGGCCGGCCGGGAGGGCGGCGGCGCGAAGCGCATGGAGGCCCAGCACGAGGCCGGCAAGCTGACGGCGCGCGAGCGGGTGGACCTCCTCCTCGACCCCGGGTCCTTCGAAGAGACCGACGCCCTGGTGGAGCACGGGTGCCGCGATTTCGGGATGGACGGCAAGCGCATCCCGGGCGATGGCGTGGTGACTGGGTTCGGCCGCGTGGACGGCAGGACCGTCTTCCTCTTCGCCAACGACTTCACGGTCTTCGGCGGCTCCCTGTCCGAAGCCAACGCGAGGAAGATCTGCAAGGTCATGGACCTGGCCATGGAAGTGGGCGCTCCCATGGTGGGGCTCAACGATTCGGGCGGTGCCCGGATTCAGGAGGGCGTCGGCTCCCTCGCCGGGTACGCGGACATCTTCCTCCGGAACACGCTTGCCTCGGGCGTCATACCGCAGATATCCCTCATCATGGGGCCCTGCGCGGGCGGGGCTGTCTACTCGCCGGCCATTACGGATTTCGTCATGATGACGGAGGAAACCTCCTACATGTTCATCACGGGGCCGGACGTCATCAGGACGGTCCTGCACGAGGACATCACCAAGGAGGCGCTGGGCGGGGCGCACACCCACGCCAGCACCTCGGGGGTGGCGCACTTCACGGCGGGTGACGACGCCCACGCCATAGCCACGTGCCGCGCCCTCCTCTCCTACCTGCCCTCCAACAACATGGAGGACCCGCCCCTCAAACCCACCTCCGATCCCGAGGACAGGGCCGACGAGGCCCTCAACTCGCTGGTACCCGAGAACCCGAACCTGCCATACAACATCAAGGACCTTATCCAATCGGTCCTGGACGACCGGGTGTTCTTCGAAGTGCACCGCGATTTCGCCCCCAATATCGTCGTGGGGTTCGGGCGCCTCGGTGGCAGGGTCGTGGGGGTGGTGGCCAACCAGCCCGCCTTCCTGGCGGGCGTGCTGGACATCAAATCCTCCCTCAAGGGCGCCCGCTTCGTGAGGTTCTGCGACTGCTTCAACATTCCCCTCGTGACCTTCGAGGACGTGCCCGGATTCCTCCCCGGGAAGGAGCAGGAGCACGGCGGGATCATCGTCCACGGCGCCAAGCTGCTCTTTGCCTTCGCCGAGGCCACCGTGCCCAAGCTCACGGTCATCACCCGGAAGGCTTACGGCGGAGCTTACTGCGTCATGGCGAGCAAGCACATCCGGGCCGACTACAACGTGGCCTTCCCCACGGCTGAGATCGCGGTCATGGGTCCCGACGGCGCGGTGAACATCCTCTACAGGAAGGAGCTCTCCGAGGCGGCGGACCTTGTCGCCTTCAAGGCCGAAAAGGTGGAGGAGTTCCGCAAGACCCTGGCCAACCCTTATGTGGCGGCGCGCAACGGGTTTATCGACGCGGTCATCCCGCCCTCCAAAACGCGGCCCAAACTCATCGCCGCCCTGGCCATGCTGGCCAACAAGCGACAGAAGAACCCTCCCAAGAAGCACGGGAATATACCTCTATGAAGTCGGAAGGCGGAAGGCGGAAGGCTAAAGTCCTGCTCCTGCTCGCCCTCGTGCTGGCGCTCTCCCTGGCATGCGTGGAACAGCAGGCGCCGAACGCGGCCGTTCCCGCGGTTCCGCCCAAGCCCGCCAAGCCACCGGGACAAGAGCAGGTGGACAAGCTGGTGGGCGACATGGAGCGCCTGAGCAATCGGGTGGAGCAGGAAGACCTTGACGAGAATGCCACGGCCACCGTTCTTCAGGAGATGTCCGCGGCACTCCAGGCCTATTTCGGCGCCCCCGACAACGTGCGCTCGAACCCCAAGCTCCAGGGAGCCTTGGAGCGCATGTGCGACGAAGCGCTCCAGGTGGAGTTGGATGCCAACGCCGCGCCAGCGACACCTGACCAGCCCGAGGCCTCGCCCACGGACGAACTCCTCCACGTCACGACCTTCCTCTCGCCGGAAGACCTGAAGGCCACCTACGCCGCCGTGCAGAAGGCCGTGGCCGAATCCAACCCGGGCTTCGACATCCCCACCAACGACGCGGTGCTTACCTATGTGAACCTCTTCCAGAACCGTCTCAAGACCTGGTACACCCGCGCCCTCACGCGAGGCCAGCCCTACGTCCCCAAGATGAAAGAGATCTTCAAGGACGAGGGGGTCCCCCAGTCCCTGGTCTATCTCGCCATCGTGGAGTCTGCCTTCAACCCGCAGGCCGTCTCCCGGGCAAAAGCAGTGGGCATGTGGCAGTTCATCGCGGGGACGGCCAAGCGCTACGACCTGACCGTGGATTTCTGGGAAGACCAGCGCAAAGACCCCGAGCTGGCGGCCCGCGCGGCGGCGCGGTATCTGAAAGACCTGCACGACCGGTTCAACGACTGGCAGCTCTCCCTCGCGGCCTACAACACGGGGGAAGGCAGGGTACAGAAATACGTCAACAAGGTGCCCGAGGGGGACTTCTGGTCCATGCGGCAGAGCCGGCGCAACCTCCATCGGGAGACACGGGAGAATGT
>JAKAJA010000436.1 GCA_021814085.1 Acidobacteriota bacterium
CGTGGTGGCACTTTCCATGACGCGCGAACTGGCCCCCGTCCTCATCTCCCTCATGGTGGGCGGACGGGTGGGGGCGGGTATCACCGCCGAGATCGGCTCCATGAAGGTGACGGAACAGATCGACGCGTTGAGAACCCTGGGGGCTAACCCCGTCCAGAAGCTCGTGGTGCCGAGACTCGTGGCTTTCGTCCTGTCTCTGCCGGCGCTGGTCATGCTGGCCAACGGCCTGGGGATCTTCGGCGGTTACCTCATCTCCTCCCTCTCCCTGGGGATCTCGGGACGTTTCTACATGAACCAGGTCTGGAAGCTTCTCCACGTTCAGGACATCTTCTCAGGTCTTGCCAAGACCCTCTTCTTTGCCGCCTTCGTCGTCCTCATCGGTTGCTTCAACGGGATGCGGGCCGAGGGCGGGGCGGACGGCGTGGGAAGGGCTACGACCGACACGGTGGTGCTCTCCTCGATCGTGATCCTCGTCTCCGACTTCTTTCTCACCAAGCTCTTCCTGGCCTTCTGATGACCCCCTTCCTGGAATACCGGAAAGTTCGAAAGCGGTTCGGTGAAAACCAGGTACTGGACGGGGTGGACCTGACCGTCAACCAGGGCGAGACAATGGTCGTCCTTGGCGGCTCGGGCACGGGGAAGTCGGTCCTGCTCAAGCTGACCATCGGCCTCCTCCAAGCCGACTCGGGCGACATCCTCGTTGGCGGGGAAGAGGTGGCCGCGGCCGTCGAGGAGGAGTGGATGGAGGTTCGGAAGAAGGTGTCGTACATGTTCCAGTGGGGGGCCCTTTTCGACTCCATGAGCGTCTACGACAATGTCGCCTTCCCCCTCCGCGAGCGCAAGCTCTGCGGCGAGGAGGAGGCGAAGGAACGCGTGATGGATAAGCTGACCCTCGTGGGACTCGCGGGGGCGCGCGATCTCCACCCTTCGGATCTCTCGGGTGGCATGCGGAAGCGCGTGGCCCTTGCCCGCTCCATCGTCACCGAGCCGCAGTGCATCCTCTACGACGAACCGACTTCCGGGCTCGACCCCATCACGTCGGACACGATCAACAGGCTCATTCGGCGGCTCCAGTCCGTCCTTGGCGTAACATCCATCGTGGTGACCCACGACATCCAGAGCATGTTCCGCGTGGCAGACCGGGTTGCGTTTCTCTACGAGGGAAAGATGGCCTTCGTGGGTACGCCCGCGGAGGCGCGCGAGACAAGCCACCCGGTTCTCCGGGGCTTTATCGAGGGAAGGGACCCCAATGAACCCGAACCCTGAACAGCGCGCGCTGCGCATCGGCCTGCTCATGGCCTTTGCCCTTCTGGTGACCGCCCTCTTCATCGTGGGCATCACCAGCCGGCAGAAGCTCTTCGAACGAAAGGTGGAGTACTACAGCTACTTCCCCGACGCCGGCGGCCTCAAGGAGGGCAGCGGGGTATGGTTCCAGGGCGTGGAGGTAGGGTTCATTTCCAAAATCTCCTTTTCAAAGAATACCGACGAGCAGGCCGTCCGGGTCGATTACAAGATCAGCCCCGACCTCGTTCCGCGCATCCGCTCCGGGACGAGGGCGACCCTGAAAAGCCTGGGCCTCCTGGGAGACAAGTTCCTCTCCCTGACCACCCCGCCCAACTCGGGGGACCAGGCCATCGTCCTTCCGGGGCACGAGATCCCGGTGGACAAGGCCCTGAACCTCGAGGCCCTGGGACGAGGCGCGCAGGATGTGATCAACAACACCATCGAGCTCTCCAAGAACCTGAACCAGCTCATCAGCGCCTTCAACAACGGTCAGGGTGCCATCCCCCGGCTCCTGAACGACCCCGAGGTGGGCAAGACCACCATGGCGCAGCTCCAACGGATCGGGGAGAGCATGGACAAGATCGCCAGCACCATGGCGGGAGGCCACGGGTTCGCGGGCAAGCTGCTGGTGGACACCGCATACGGTGACAAGACGGCCGACGACTTGGCGGACGCCGTGAAGCGGACGGACGATATCCTTAAGGACATCCAGGCGGGGAAGGGCGGGGTGGGCGCCTTCGTCGTGAGCGGAGGCGAGGGCGAGCGCCTGGTCAAAGACCTGGCCAAGACGGCCGACGTGCTCGGCAAGGTCGCCGACAGCATACAGAAACCCAATACCTTCGCGCACAAGATCCTCATGGACGAGGCCTACGGGGAGCACCTCGCCTCCAACCTCCTCTCCATGAGCGACTCCATCGCCTCCATCCTGAAGAAGGTCGACCAGGGCCAGGGGACCATCGGCGCGCTCGTGAACGACCGCTCGGTGTACGATTCCCTGGCGGCCGTCGCGGAGGGCATCAAGAAGAGCGCGATCGTGAACTGGTACCTGAAGAGCAAGGCCGAGAAGGCGGCCAGGGCGGCCAAGGACAGGGAAGAAGGAAAACCCGCCTCATGAAGGTCCTGGTCACCGGCGCCGCCGGGTTCATCGGCTCGCACCTGTGCGAGGCCCTCTTGCGGGAGGGGTGTGCCGTCACGGGTGTGGACAACTTTGACCCTTACTACGGACGCCCCATCAAGGAGAGAAATCTCCGGGGCTCGCTAGCGGCCAAGGGTTTCACCTTCTTAGAATTGGACCTGAGGGACGGGGAATCCACGGCTGCGCTGCTGGCGCGTGGTTGGGACTGCGTCGCCCACCTGGGGGGACGGGGCGGGGTGAGGAATTCCATCGCCGAACCAGGCCTGTACATGAGTCTCAACTTCACGGCGACGCTCAATATCCTGGAAGGGATGAAATCGGTGGGTGGAGGACGCCTGGTCTTCGCCTCAACTTCGAGCGTTTACGGCGACTCGCCACGGGTCCCGTTCCGCGAGGACGACCCCGCGGACCGGCCCGTGTCCCCCTATTCAGCCAGCAAAAGGGCCTGCGAGCTCCTGTGCCACGCCTATCACAAGCTCTACGG
>JAKAJA010000437.1 GCA_021814085.1 Acidobacteriota bacterium
TCGAGGAGGGCCTCGATCCCATGGCCATCCGCTATCTCCTCCTGTCCGTGCCCTACCGCAAGCGGCTCAACTTCAGCCCCGACACCCTGGACGCGGCGAAGGCTGCCCTGGGACGATTGCGCGATTTCGCGGCGCGGCTCGACGGAGCGTCCCCCGCGGCGGTTCCGAGCCCCTCGGTGAAGGAGGCCATCGCGGGTCACCGCAAGGCCTTCAGGGCGGGCCTGGAGGACGACCTCAACACGGCCGTGGCCCTCTCGGCGCTCTTCGATGCGGTGCGCGCCGCCAACACCAGCATGGACGCGGGGACGTTCTGCGCGGGAGCCGCGGGAGAGATGGCGGGCTTCCTGAAGGATTTCGAGGAGGTCTTCGGGATTCCCCTGAGGACCGGACGCTCCCTGGAGGCCGAGGTCGAGGATCTCATCCAGAAGCGCCAGGATGCGCGTAAGGCCAAGGATTTCAAAGAGGCGGACCGCATCCGGGACGATCTCAAGGCCCGGGGCATCCTCCTGGAAGACACGCCTCAAGGCGTGCGGTGGAAGAAATCGTGATTAGGTGAGTAGGTGAGTAGGTGATGAGGGGAAAAGATCGGAAGTAGGATTCGCTAGCTGCTCTCCGCTCCCTGCTCCCGGATAGGCCATGCTGACGAACGGCGACGAACCTGCTGCAAAAGCCAAACTCGACGAGACAACCTCCGTGGCTCTGCTCAAGGCCGTGGCGGAGGCCGCGACGGGGTCGGGTCTTGCACTCCGCCTCGTGCCCGAGGCCAGCCACCTGGAGTTCGCGGGGGTGTCGCCCGTCTCGGGTCTGCCGAACCGGGCCCTCATGAAGATCTTTCCCCTGGGGCCGGGGCGCCACGCCGCCTTCTTCTACAAGCGCAGCCAGGTGCCCTTCAGCCGGGACCGCTTCGCCTACGGGGCCGTCATCATCGAGGACGGTAAATTTGCCCCAGAGCCAGCCGAAGTCTGGTTCCGCTGGCTCGACTCCGGGTTCCACCCGGACCATACGCCCCCCAACCTCAAGCGCGCCTTCGCCTTCACCGTCCCGGACTGAAGGGCAGTGAGGAGCGAAAAGTGAGAAGTGAGGAGTGAGAGATCACTCCGGCCGGCCGGTTGACTCTGAGGTCTGGCCGACGTGAACGGACCGCGACCCATTCATTGCCGACGTTTCAACTCATCATACCAACTCGCCTTCAATGTTTGAGAAGTTGCTCTTTCCCGTAGGCCGGGATACACATCCCGGCCGCGGCGAGGAGGTGTGTCCTCGCCTGCGAGACGTAAATGGCGGACGGCAAGTTGGTATCAGTCAGTGATGAAAAACCTTGATGAACCTGAAGAGCAGGAGCCCCATCAGGAGAATGAGGTAGAACCGCAGAAAGTAGAGCGCGAAGCGCGTCATGGGCGTCATCGTCACGCGGGGCACGGCGAAACTCCCGATGAAATGTGAAATATGGAACGTGAAATGTCGAATGTGAGCGGCGAGGCGCCAGAGTTCAACTTGCATTCGCCATTCGCCATTCGCCATTCGCCATGTCTTTTCATCATGCCTTCACCCTGGTGGTGACACCCTTCATGATGTCGTTGTAGTGGATAACCCCGAGGATCTGGTCCTGCAAGTCCACGACTGGGATCATGCGGTAGTGGTACTTGGCGAAAAGATCCGCCAGGTCGTCCTTGAGATCGTCGGCCTCGGCGGCGACCACGGGGGATACCATGATGTCCCCGAGCGTCAGGTGGTCGGCGGCCAGGAGGAGCTCTCTCAGGTCCACAACGCCGATGAGGGTCCTTCCGGTACCGTTCACCACGTAGAGGTAGGACAAGGCATCGGGCTCCCTCGCGGACTGCCTCAGCTCGCCCAGGGCCTGGCCCACCGTCGTCTCCCGTTTGAAGGTTACGTACTCGCTCGTGATGAGGTCGCTCGCCTCCGCCTCTCGTTCCGAGAGGATGCCCTGGATGCGGTCCGCCTGCTCTCGGGGCAGGAGGCCCATAAGCTCCGTCATGTCGTCGTGGGGGAGGACCGTGAAGAGGTCCGCGAGCTGGGGCACGGAGAGCTCGGAGAGGATGGTCCGAGCCCTTTCCTGGCGAAGGTTTGCGATGATCTGCCTCTGGGCCCTCGGTTCGGCCTCGATGAGGGTCTCGGCGGCCTTCTCCGGTTCGAGGGCGGAGAAGAGCGCCTCCTGCTCTTCCCCGGAAAGCTCTTCGAGGGCGTCGGCGAGGTCTTCGCCCGGCAGCTCGCGAATCTCATTTCGGGTGATGGAGAGGGAGACCTTGTCCGTTGCCGCGGCGTCTTCCACGGAGAGGGGCTGGATGTACTTCCAGGAAATGAGCTGGTCCTTGATCCAATTGAGGCGCTTCAGGCCCCACCGGCGCAGGAAGCCGTTGAAAGAGATGTCCACGTGCACGACGAGCATCCGCCCGCGCGATTCGAGCAGGTGCACGTCGTTGACCACCTCCGTACGGCGCCCGTCCATGTCCAACACCGTCTTGCCCATGAGGTGATCCTCAAGGAGGATCCACCCCGGCTGGTCCACGAAAGGAGAATAGGCGTCGCCGTTTCCCGCCGGTTTGACGAAGATGGCGTCATCTTCGATCTTCACCACGCGGTCCCAGGGGACGAACTGCGTGGGCTTGCCCCAGCCGAATTCCATGAAGATTCCCACGGCCTCGGGGTAGGGCTCCGTGAGCTTGAAGACCAGGTCGGAGACCTTGCCGATGCGGTCCTTGATCTTCCCGGCGCACACGGGGCGCTTGAGGAGCTCCGAGAAGTAGAGGAACCGGTAGCTCCCGATGCCAGCGGGCAGGTCGGGGACACCGGGTGTCTTCTGCGCGACCGCGATCATGGAGACCTCCTGAACAGGGCCTCGAGGAACCCCGGGAAAATGGTCGAAACGGCGAATAGGGAGATC
>JAKAJA010000438.1 GCA_021814085.1 Acidobacteriota bacterium
AGGTCTTCTTTCCCCCGTCCTCGAAGATAACGAGGCGCTCGGGGATCGTGAGGATGTCCTTCTTCTCCCGGATGACCACGTCGGCGTTCGCGGAGTAGCCCGCCCGCAGGGTGATGGCCGCGTTGGGGTCGAGCTCGATCTCCACGTCGAATAGGGTGGAGCCCTCCTTCTTCTGGGCCTGGGGGGCGATGCGGGAGACCTTGCCCGTCACCACGTCCGTGGGCAGGGCACCGACTTTGATGCGGACCGGTAGGCCGACCCTCATCTTGCCCACGTCGATCTCGTCCACCGTGCCCTTGAAAATGAGGTCCCGCATGTCGGCGATGGTGGCCATCTCCGTGCCCGGCTGGAAGGACGTGAGGGGCACGATGGGGTCGCCGGGGTTCACCGTGCGGGTGAGGATCGTCCCCGCCGCGGGGGCCCGGATGATGGTCTCCATGGAGGCACCGCCGCCGGAGACTCGGCCCTTGGTCGTCAGCTCGCGGTTCTCCCTCGCGCGCTGAAGCGATACCTGGGCCAGCTCGAATTGCTCGCGCTTGGCGTCCAGATCTCCCTTGGCCACGACGCTCTGGGAATAGAGCTGCTTGTAACGGTCGTAGTCCGCCTTGGCCCGGTCGTAGGAGGCCTGTGAGGACTCCACGTTCCGGTCCACGTCGATGATGTCCTGGGGCGTGGGGTCCGGTTGGACCTCGAAGAGGGCATCACCGGGCTTGACCGTATCGCCCACCTGGACGACGCAGGTTTTCACGAGCCCGGAGACCTTGGATTTGACCTGGAACTTCTGCCTCGGCTCGATCTGGCCCACCGCCAGAGCCTTATCCGTGATGGACCCCACCTGGACCTCGACGAGGGTGATGCCGTTTTCGTCCTTGCCCTTTCCTCGGACGAGCGCGTAGATGGTAATGGCCACCCCGCCCACGACCGCCAGGATTACTAACCACTTCAAAAGCCCTTTCATGGCTGCCTTCTCCTCCGCACCAGGCGGCACCGCACCTTTCGCGGCTCGCCCTCTGTGGCTTGATACGGAAGGGGGGGAGGAAAGTTCCAGAGAGCAACTTAAACCGGGCCGAAGTCGCTTCAGGCCCACCGAGAGCGCATGGACGGGCTGATGCCACCGGGGCCGCGCTTGGAATTCAACTTGGAGCGGCGGCACCAGGCTTCCCGACAGGATCCCGCCGATGGATTCCCTGCAAGGATCGGCAGTACACTCATTCTTAATTGGCGGTCAAATCTGGCAGATTGGCAGGCACCGTATATTTTGGGGGGGATGGGAATGAGACTGGGAAGAATGGGTTGGATAAGTACGATACTGCTGGCCCTCTTTGCAACACTCACCTTTACGCAAGGGACCCCGCAAAATTCATCGGGCGGCAAGGCGGAGGCCCTTAAGAACCAGCTTGAGAAGAAAGGGTTCCTTGTACAGCCGGGGCAGTACGCCCAGCTGAACTTCACTCAGCTCTATTGCACGGGAAAGTCCGAGTCGTGCAACGGGAACAACTTCGGGGCCCCCTACCTCACCGGGGAAGTTCCCAACCTCCCTGCCCAGCAACCGTACGTCTGCGGGAGCGAAGGCTCCGTAGCTCCGTTCGCCCCCTTCGCCTTCCGGCTCCGCAAGGACGAGGCCGTGGTCCTCGTCGCCGTGACGCCCCCGCCCTGCCAGTATTACAGCTATACCACCTTCCTCTTCTACCGCTGGGACCCGGTGTGGGGGATAAACCGCAAGATCTTCTCCAATATCGGCGAACCCCTGAACCGGTTCGTCCTGAAGACCGGCGGGAAGCCCTTCAACTCGACCATCGTCATCATCTACACGCCCGACGAGAAGACCGAGAAAGCCGTGCGCTCCGCCGCGAAGGCCGCGGGCTTTCCGGAGGACGTCATTAACACGTATGTCATTCCCTCCTCCCTGCTCAACACGAACCCCGCCCTGGATGCCACGACCGACCAGTTGGTCCTGGGCCAACGTACGGCCCTCTTCAAGGACCCGGCCGCGGGCAGCAACTACCTGGCCAATCCAAGCGCAGTCCTCTATCGCGTCACCCCCCCCTGCCCCACCTCCGATGCGGAGTTGAAACCCATCCCTGCGCCCAAGGTCCGCGTGCGCGGCACCGGCACTACCGAATCGGACCTGCGCCCTTACGTGGAAAATCTCCGGACGGCCATCATCGGCCACTACCCCAACCTGGTGGCCCAGGATCTGGAGACGGCCCAGTGGGTCGAGCAGAGCCCCATCGCCCTCCAGACCTGGACGAACAGCGTTGGAGACAGTTCCGACGCAGCCTACCTCGCCACGAAACAGTCTTTCAAGCTCTCCTCGGACCCCGAGGACTTCGTCATCGCCTACGGCGTCAATCACATGAAGACCAAGAAGGCCCTCTACACCAATATTAACGTGTACCAGACCTGCATGGCGTGCGGGGTCGCCTCGGCGTTCAGCGACTGCAACGGGGACCCGGCGTGCGTCTCCTTCACCGGTACAGCCGGCGACTACATGACTTCGGGCCTTCCCTCCGATCCGGACCAACTCTACGCCCTCAAGATCGCGCGCAACTGTGCCGGCGACCCCCACTGCCTGACGGTGCCGGTCCCGACCCCCCCCGGCTCGTGTGGCACCGGCGTGGACCTGGATCAGGACACCTACCTGTCTTTCAGGGTCTACGTGGAGCCCAAGACGAGCACGGGCCCCGCCTATACGGAGATTCAGTTCGACAGGGTCCTCCACTTCACGCCCGCGCCGTTCTCCATCGTGGGGCTGCCGGTCGATCCCGTGATCACGGACTTTCCCGCTCCCGCGACGTTCACCTTCTCCGCGCCCGGCAGCCTCCCGGTCCGATGGCAGGTCGAGATCGAGTACATGGACGACAACTGCTGCGGGACCCTGACGCCTGATT
>JAKAJA010000439.1 GCA_021814085.1 Acidobacteriota bacterium
CATGGTCATCGAAGTGACGCGTCCCGTGGAGGAGGCGGTGCGAGGCGTTCCGGGGGTCGTGGAGGTCCGGTCCGTCTCCAGCCGTGGCACCGCCGACATCGACGTCAACTTCTCATGGGGCCAGGACATGGTGGCCGCCATGCTCCAGGTGGAGTCGGCCATCGCCCAGATCTCGAGCCGCCTTCCACCCGGAACGACCTACGGGGTGATCCGCATGGACCCCACGGTGGACCCCGTCATCGCCTACAGCCTGACCTCGTTCACGGAGTCGCTGACGCAGCTCCGCGACATCGCCCTCTACCAGCTCCGGCCGGTGCTCTCGCGCGTCAAAGGGGTGGCGCGCATCCAGATCCAGGGTGGCCTCACGGAGGAGTACCGCGTCACGGTGGACCCAGCCAAGCTCCAGGCCCTGGGGCTTACCTTTCAGGATGCCGCCGCCGCCCTGTCGGCGGCCAACACCATTACGGCCGTGGGACGGCTGCAAGACCACGACAAGCTCTACCTAATCCTTTCCAACACGCAGTTCGCAAACCTTCGCCAAGTGGGCGAAACGGTCCTGCGGTCGGGGCCTGGGGGCGTGGTCCGGCTGAAGGACGTGGCGCGGGTCGAGAGGAGCACGGAGCCGAACTGGACAAGGGTTACCGCGGACGGACGCGATGCCGTTTTGATCAACGTCTACCAGCAGCTCGATGGGAATACGGTGCAGATCGCGAGGGATATCAAGGCCACCTTAGCGGCCTACGGTCCCCACCTTCCTCCCGGCGTTCACATCGCCAACTGGTACGACCAGAGCCAGCTCATCCTCTCCTCGGCCGGCAGCGTGCGCGACGCCCTTCTCGTGGGCGTCATCATGGCGGCGCTCATCCTCTTTCTGTTCCTGAGAAACCTCAAAGTCATGCTCATCGCCATCCTCACGGTCCCGGGCGTGCTGGCCATCACGGTCCTCCTGCTCTACGTCCTGCACATGAGTTTCAACATCATGACCCTGGGCGGCATGGCGGCAGCCGTGGGGCTCATCATCGACGACGCCATCGTCATGGTGGAGCACATCATCCGGCGAATGCGCGGGGGCGAGGGAGCGCACCACGGCCGCGTGATGAAAGCGGCCAGGGAGTTCACCAAGCCGCTGGCGGGCTCCTCCGGGGCCACCATCATCATCTTCGCTCCGCTGGCCTTCCTGTCGGGCGTCACGGGCGCCTTCTTCAAGGCCCTCAGCCTCACCATGGCGGCCAGCTTGGTCATCTCCTACCTCGTGGCCTGGTTGGCCGTTCCGCTCCTGGCGGACAAGTTCCTCAATGAGAAGGACGCCGCCCAAAAGGAGGGCGGAGCGGTGACCGACTGGGTTCACGAGCATTACGAGCGCCTCATGGGGCGGCTTTTCGCCCGGCCGGCCTTGATACTGCTCGGGGTCGTGCCCCTTCTTCTGGCGGGGTACCTCAGTTACCGAATGATCGGGTCGGGCTTCATGCCGGTCATGGACGAGGGCGGTTTCATCCTGGACTACCGAAGCGAGCCTGGCACATCGCTGGCTGAGACCGACCGCCTGTTGCGACAGGTGGAGGCCATCCTGCAAAAGACACCCGAGGTGGATACCTACTCCCGCCGTACCGGCCTGCAGCTCGGCGGCGGGGTCACGGAGGCCAACGAGGGCGACTTCTTCGTCCGCCTCAAACCCTACCCCCGCCGGAACATCGAAGCTGTCATGGAGGACGTACGGCAACGCGTGGAAAGGACGGTCCCCGGCCTTCACATCGAGATGGCCCAGCTCATGGAGGATTTGATCGGGGACCTTACGGCCGTTCCGCAGCCCATCGAGATCAAGCTGTTTTCGGATGACCAACCCGAGCTTCTCGCCCTGGCTCCGAAGGTGGCCAACGCCATCCGGAAGGTGCCCGGCGTGGTGGACGTTAAAAGCGGTGTGGTGCTCGCGGGGGATGCCCTGGACATCCGCGTGGACCGCGCCAAGGCGGCCCTGGAGGGTATGGACCCGGAGGCCGTGACCGATCTCGCGCAGGATTACCTGGAGGGGGTTGTTACCACGCAGGTCCAGCGCGGGCCCAAGATGGTGGGGATCCGCATCTGGGTGCCGGAGCGGCTTCGCAGAAATACGGCCGCCGTGCGCTCGCTGATGCTGCGGGCCCCCGATGGCCACCTGTTCCCCCTGAGCCGCGTGGCCACCGTTACCGCCGTCACCGGCCAACCCCAGATCACGCGGGACGACCTCAAACTCATGGTGCCCGTGACGGGCCGCATCAGCGGGAGAGACATGGGCTCCACGGTGAAGGACGTGAAGAAGGTCCTCGCCGAGCCCGGCCTTATCCCCAACAACGTGGATTTCTCTCTCGGGGGCCTCTACCGGCAGCAGCAGATCGCCTTCGCCGGGCTCATGGCCGTCTTCCTCGCCGCCGTGGCTCTGGTCTTTCTTCTCCTGCTCTTCCTCTTCGAGCGGTTTCGGCCGGCCATCGGCGTCATGCTGACCTCGCTGATGGCCTTGAGTGCCGTCTTCATCGGGCTTTGGATCACGGGAACGGAGCTGAACATCTCCGCCATGATGGGCATGACCATGATCCTGGGCATCGTCACGGAGGTAGCCATCTTCATGGTCTGGGAGTTTCTGACGGCGCCCGAGGGAATGGACGAGAGCGCCTCCCTGATCTATGCCGGCAAGCACCGGATGCGGGCCATCACCATGAGCACACTGGCCGCGGTGCTCGCCCTTTCTCCGCTCGGCCTCGGCATCGGCCAAGGCTCCGCCATGCAGCGGCCGCTCGCCATCGCCATCATCAGCGGCCTGATCTTCCAGCTTCCGCTGGTGTTCATTCTGATGCCCGTCCTCTTCCGCCTGCTGGGCGTCAAACGAAGGTAAAGGAGGCTCCATGTATTACAGAA
>JAKAJA010000440.1 GCA_021814085.1 Acidobacteriota bacterium
CACCGTATGAATGTTCTTCACATCACCCGCCATACAGTGCGCGGCATACATGTTGCCTAAGGTTGAATCCTCCCACCCAGGAACGAATAGGGGCAGGTTTCGCTCGGAAGCGGCTATCAACCAACTGTCCTTGGGATCGATCTGGTAGGAGTCCCGGAGGGTACCCTCGCGGAGAATCTTGTAAAAGAACTCGTGGGGGAAGAAACGTTCCTTCCGCTGTTCAGCCTGGGTCCACTCGCGCAGAACCGCGCCCTCGATCCGCCGCATGGCCTCCTCTTCGGGGATGCAGGTGTCCGTTACCCGGTTCAGGTGGCCTTCCAGGAGCCGCTGCTCATCCTCGGGCGTGAGGTCCCGGTAGTGAGGAACCCGGACGTAGTGATCGTGGGCCACCAGGTTGAACACGTCCTCCTCCAGGTTGGCCCCCGTGCAGCAAATGGCGTGGACCTTTTCCTGCCGGATCATTTCGGCCAAAGAGAGGCCCAGCTCGGCGGTGCTCATGGCCCCCCCGAGGGTCACCAGCATCTTGCCCCCCTTCGCCAGGTGGGCCTCGTACGCCCTCGCGGCGTCCATCAGCGTTGCAGCGTTGAAGTGTCTGAAATGGTGGAGTAGATACTCCGAAATCGGTCCTCTATCCATGCTCCGTCTCCTCGTCGCGGGTCACGCATGCAGGAATCGCTCTCCAGCCAAGGTCGGCTGGCTCAGAGCGGCACCTATTATAGCCACGGCTTCCCCCTTTCGGAGGTCCCATCTGGCTCAACTCTCGACGAGCTTCTTTTGAGAAATTGTCCAATGAGTTGTATTGACGCGGCCAGATGACCGCATTATATTGTGGCCGTCTCCGGTGCGCCCCTGGGCGCCCAAGAGGGAATCCGGTGTGAAACCGGAACTGCCCCGCAGCGGTGAGCGGGAACGAAAGCCGCCAGGATGCACTGGCTCCTCTAGCTGGGAAGCGGCGGCCAGTAGGTGGGGGAAACCCCAGGCCCGCAAGTCCGAAGACCTGCCGGAGGCTCGCGACACAGTCGCGAGTTAGGGCCAAAGCCTCCGCGGGGAGGCGAAAGGCGCCGGGCATGGCCCCCTCCGATTCCGCCCGCCTCCTTTCTACCCCCTCGCAGGGTTCACCGGTTGTAGCCGTTTTGGCTGGCAGGAACAGGCATCCGCTTCGAGTGGAGGGAGCAGCGCATGGACAACGGAGTCGAAACGAGATTCGTCGAGATGGTCTTCCCGAACCAAGTCAACCATTACGGGACTCTCTTTGGTGGCCACGCCCTTCATCTCATGGACATGGCCGCCTTCGTCGCCGCATCCCGCCACACGCGAAAAACGGTCGTGACGGTGGCTACGGAGAGGGTGGAATTCCGCGCGCCGGTCCATCAAGGCCAGCTCCTGGACGTGTCCGCCACAGTCGTCTCGGAGGGCCAAACGTCGGTCACGGTCGAGGTTCTGCTCCACTCCGAAGACCTCCTGAGTGGCGACCGTTTCCTGTGCACGCAAGGGCGCTTTGTCCTTGTGGCCGTGGATAAAAAGGGGCGGCCGGTACCCTTTGGCTCGGGCAAGCGCGGCGCGGAGGAGCGCCCATGAGACCGGCCCTGGACTTTGTTCTCAAGCGCGACGGAACCCGCGCGCCCTTTGACGGGGGCAAGATCTTGTCCGCCCTTCAGAAGGCGGGAGCGGCCACGGGCGAATTCGGCGGCGACGAGGCCAGCCTCTTCCTCGCACAAGTCTTGAAGGTTCTGGCCTACCGGTTCTCCGCCCAGCCCGTACACATCGAGCAGATCCAGGACGTGGTCGAACAGGCGCTCATCAGCGCGAACCACCTCAAGACGGCGCGCGCCTACATCGTGTATCGAGAACAGCACGCCAGGCTCCGTGAGGACCACAGGACGGTCGTCGAAGTGGGGAGCTCGATCAACGAATACCTCGAACAGCAGGACTGGAGGGTCAACGCCAACGCCAACCAGGGATACTCGCTGGGCGGCCTCATTCTGAACGTCTCCGGCAAGGTGGTCGCCAACTACTGGCTCTCCCACGTCTACCCCCCCGAGGTGGGGGCGGCCCACCGCGAGGGAGACCTCCACATCCACGACCTCGACATGCTGGCCGGTTACTGCGCCGGGTGGTCCCTGAGGATGCTTCTCACGGAGGGCCTCAACGGGGTTCCCGGCAAAGTCGAGGCGGGCCCTCCCCAGCACCTGTCGAGCGCCGTGGGGCAGATCGTCAACTTCCTGGGCACGCTTCAGAACGAATGGGCCGGAGCGCAGGCGCTCTCCTCCTTCGACACCTACCTGGCCCCCTTCGTCCGCAAGGACGGCATGAGCTACGAGGAAGTCAGGCAGTGCATCCAGGAGATGGTCTACAACCTGAACGTCCCGTCGCGCTGGGGGACGCAAACGCCCTTCACCAACCTGACCTTCGATTGGACCTGCCCCGAGGATCTTCGGCGGCAGATCCCGGTCATCGGCGGGCGTGAAATGGCGTTCGCCTACGGTGACCTCCAGCGCGAAATGGATATGATCAACAGGGCCTACATCGACGTCATGACCGCCGGCGACGCTAAAGGGCGGGTCTTCACCTTCCCCATTCCGACCTACAACATCACCTCCGACTTCCCGTGGGACTCCGAAAACGCGGCGCTCCTCTTCGAGATGACGGCGAAGTACGGACTGCCCTACTTCCAGAACTTCCTGAACTCCGACCTTAAGCCCAACATGATCCGATCCATGTGCTGTCGCTTGCAGCTGGATCTTCGCGAACTGCTTAAGCGGGGCAATGGCCTCTTCGGCAGCGCCGAGCAGACGGGCAGCGTGGGCGTGGTGACGGTCAACTGCGCCAGGCTGGGCTATCTCCACCGAGGGGACGAGGCGAGGCTCCTGGCACAGCTCGACCACCTC
>JAKAJA010000441.1 GCA_021814085.1 Acidobacteriota bacterium
CCGAGACCTTCAGCGTGCCCTCGCGGCTCCCGTTGCAGCCAGACAGGATCAGGACGGCCGAAGCCGCGGCTAAAACCAGGAATCCATGGCGCGTCATATCGGCTCCTTCTTTGGGAGAACCTTGCGAGCCTTGGCCGAATGGCCCTTGAGTGACCGAGGCCCTCTGGTCTGTTCTTTGTCTTTCGCCCGGGCACGTCGGGGCCTGACCAGGAGGCCTTCGAGGAGGAGGCTTGCCACCGCCTCCGCGGGCCTCGCGCGCGGTTCGGGAATGGGCGGACCGGTCAGCTTCTTGATACGCTCTCGGACCCCTCGGGTGACGAGGTGGAGCATGGTGCCCCCCACGACCAGGATGTGCAAGGTGACGGGGTTCACCGGGCGAAAGATGCCTTCGCTCGCGGCCTCTTCCAGGATGACCCGTTCGAGTTGGATGATCCGGCCGAAGGCTGCCAGCGCGGGGGAGGGGAGGTCGCCTCCGCCGGCGATCATCTCCCTGAGGATGATTCGGGGCATGTAGGGTTTGGCCATGCCCAGGGCTTCGAAAGCCCTGGCTATGGCCACGATCTTCCCCTCGGGAGTCGTCTCCTTGCGGAGGCCCTCCTGAAGGCGAACCGTCACCTCGGCGACCCCGTCCAGGACGACTTTTTCGTAGAGGGAGGCCTTGTCCCCCACGTGGTAGTACAGCATGGCCTTGTTCACGCCCGCGCGTCTGGCGATCTCATCCACCCTCGCCCCCGCGAAGCCGCGCTCGGCGAACTCCTCCGCGGCGGCGCGGAGGATGCTCTGCCCCGGGTTTCCCTGCTGGGGCCGGGCCGAGGTTTTGGGCATGGCCACCTCCCACTACCAACCATACGGTTAAACCAACCAGTTGGTAATATAGCGCCGCGAAGGTTCCGCGTCAAGGGGGCCAGCGGCCCCTCACCGCCCCGTCCTTGACCTCCGAGTTCTCCTGCGCTAAGTTCTCCGCACGGGCATCGCCCCGGGGAGGACGCCGTGGCCCAGCCGTCATACATCCAGACCGCGAACGCCGCGTATTACTACTACCTCCCCGCCATGCCGAGCTAGGCGCGCCCGACGCGTAACGCACAGGGGCCCGCCGAGTCGACGGGCCTTTTGCCCTTCATCCCGGCGGCGCCTCCAGAACGATAGGAGACCCGCCATGCCGGACAAGACCCGCAGACCCTCCGCGCGAAGCCGTCGGTCCTCGCCCACGCGGCTCGACCGCCACCGGGCGGCCATCGAAGCCCTCGACTCGCGGATTCTCGGCCTCGTCGCGCGCCGGCTCGCGGAGGCGAAGGCCATCGGCGAGCTGAAGGGGGCATCGGGAATCCCCCTGAGAAACTTCGATGTGGAGGCCCAGGTGTGCGCCCGCCTCGAGGGCCTCGCCGCGAAGCAGGGGCAGCCGGAGGAGCTTGGCCGCGACCTGGCCCTCTTCCTCATCGAGCGCTCATTGGAGACTCAGGCGCCCATTCTCGAATCGGCCTACTCGGGCGACCGCCTGCGGGTCCTGGTCATCGGCGGCATGGGGGGGATGGGCAAGTGGATCGCTGGATTTCTTGCGGGCCAGGGGCACGCCGTGCGCATCCTGGACCCCGCCTCGGGGTCCTGCCCATGGCCCCACGCGGGGAGCTTGGAGGAGGGGCTCGTGGAAGCGGATCTGGCCGTCGTATCTGTGCCCATGAGCTCGTGCCAGCGTGTCCTGGAGGAGGCGGGGCGGCTCGGGCCGGGCGCCGTCGTGGCGGAGCTGTGCAGCCTCAAGGGGCACCTGCTCCCCGCCATGGAGCGGCTGCGCCGGGAGGGCCTTCGCCTGGTCTCCTTCCACCCCATGTTCGGACCCGACGTGCGCATGCTCAGCGGCCGGACGATCGTCTTGTGCACGGAAGGCCGCGAGGAGAACAAGGCCCTCGTGAAGCGCGTGTTTTCTTCAACCAGCGCCAATCTCGTGGAGATGTCCGCCGAGGAGCACGACAGGAGGATGGGCGCCGTCCTGGGCCTCGCCCACCTCGTGAACCTCACCTTCGCCCATGCCCTGTCTCTGTCCGGGATAGGCTTCGCCGACCTGGAAGGGGCATCCGGCGTGACTTTTCAAAAGCAGACGGCCACCACTCTCGACGTAGTCACGGAGAACCCGGAGCTCTACTACGAGATTCAGGCTCTCAACGCCGTCACTCCCGAGACTTTCGCCTGGATGGAGCGAGCACTCGCCGAGTACCGCGAGGCCATCGAAAAGGGCGACGAAGGAGCCTTCGTCGCCCTCATGCGCCACAGCGCGTCGTATTTTAGTGGCGGCTGATGCCATGGCCTTTTTCGTCATACTTCGCTGGCTCGTTGGCTCGTTGACTCGTTCTTTCTATCCCTCCGCCAGCCACCGCTCGCAGTCGAGGGCGGCCATGCATCCGCTCCCCGCGGCGCTGATGGCCTGGCGATACACCCTGTCCTGCACGTCCCCGGCGGCGAAAACGCCCTCCACGGAGGTGCGCGTGGAGCGGCCGCGGGTGACGATATAGCCCGTCTCGTCCAGCTCGAGCTGGCCCTTGAAGACGTCCGTGTTGGGGGTGTGGCCGATGGCGTAGAAGAGGCCCGCGGCCTCCACCGTGCGCTCTTTCCCGTCGGGAAGGTGCCTGATGATCACGCCTCGCAGCCCCGTCTCCCCCACCGCGTCCACGACGGCCGAATTCCACATCACCATGATCTTCTTGTCTTCCATGACGCGCTTCTGCATGGCCTTGGAGGCGCGGAACTCGCCGCGGCGGTGCACCAGGACGACCTTGGAAGCGAAATGGGTGAGGTACATGGCCTCCTCCATGGCCGTGTCGCCTCCGCCCACGACCACCAGGACGCGTTCCCGGAAGATGGGCAGGCCGCCGTCGCAGACGGCGCACGCCGAGAT
>JAKAJA010000442.1 GCA_021814085.1 Acidobacteriota bacterium
CTGCCTTCATGCCATGGTCATACCTGGATCAGCGTGTTCTTCTCGGATGAAAGGCATTCAGCTGCCAGCAACCTTCCGGCTGCAGTTCTTCCGGCCATCTTCCGCGGGCGTTTTAAGATTCACTACCGTGTCTCCCAACTTCCCGAAGATCAGGTCAATCGTCCACAGCTCCATCGTCAGCAGTTTGTACAGCTGCTCCAGACGGAGGCAGATGAACCCGAGATGATTTTGATGACTCTTGCGAACCAAGATATCGGACAAGCCGCAGGTCTCTCGAACGCAGACTTGCGATAGCAGCTTGGAGCAGGGCTATTGGCGTTCACTTGGCAGCGTGGGGACCAGCTCCATCCGTTGGAAGCCGTCCAAACATTCGTATCTCATCCGCGCGGGGGAGGCTTTCTCCCTCCCCCGGCTTTCCGCCGCCCCCTCCCGCACCGCACGTGCCGGCGGCCCAAGGTCCTTGCTCCGTCACGCCAGGTGCTCAGCACTTGGAGACCGCCCCTCCTGGCCCGCCCGCGTGCGGGCGCCCGGTCCCATCGGGCCGAGAGAATGCCCCTCCCTGTTTTTTGCTCGCCTCGCCTTTTCAACCTACGGCACGTGCTCTGCTCGGGTAGATGGGATGAGGAGGCCGACCTCCACGGGATGCTAATTTAGCTCCCAAGACGTTAGCGGGCTTGGAGCCCAAAGGAGGTCGGCCATGAAAAAGGATAGCACGGTGACGGTGGGGATGGACCTCGGAGACAAGTACAGCCAGATATGCGTTCTTGATGAGGATGGCGAAATCCTCGAAGAGAGCCGCGTGCCCACGACGCGAGCTGGAATCAAGCGAAAGTTCGAAAGGCTACCGGCGTGCCGTGTGGCGATTGAAGTGGGAACGCATTCTCGCTGGGTGGGCCAGTTATTGAAAGAGCTTGGACACGACGTGGTGACGGCAAACCCACGCAAGCTTAGGATGATTTTCAAGAACGACAGCAAGAGTGATCGAATGGATGCGCTGGCGCTGGCAAGAGTGGCGCGCCTGGACCCCAATCTGCTTCACGGCGTAGTCCAGCGCTCGCAGGAATCCCAGGACCAGTTGTCGGTTGTAAACGCGCGGGCCGTACTTGTCGAGACCCGGACGAAGTTGGTCAACCACGTGCGCGGTGTATGCAAGGCCTACGGAAACCGGCTCAAGGGTGGCCACGCTGAAGCATTGCCGAAGCGGGCCCTAGCGCAACTTCCCGACGCGGTCCGCCCGGCGCTTGAGCCCGTACTCCAGATGATCGCCGAACTATCTGCCCGAATCCTCGACTATGATCGGGCGATTATCAAAATGGCAAAGACAAGGGGTCCGGAAGCCGACAAACTGACGCGCATCCCAGGAGTGGGATCGCTCACGGCGATGACCTTCATGCTGACGCTGGACCAAGCCGGGCGGTTCCCCAAAAGCCGGGTCGTTGGATCCTACCTCGGGTTGCGACCAAAGAGAGACCAATCGGGTACGAGCGACAAGCAATTGCCGATCACCAAGGCGGGAAACGTGTACCTGAGAAGCCTGCTCGTAAACTGCGCCCATCGAATTCTAGGGCCCTTCGGGGTGGACTGCGCGCTCCGCCGATGGGGCCTGAAGCTGGCCGAGCGGGGCGGGAAGAACGCCAAGAAGAGGGCGGTAGTGGCGGTTGCAAGAAAGCTGGCCGTGGTCATGCACCGGCTGTGGATCACTGGGGAGGACTTTGTTCCATTCCCCAAACCGGTCTCTCGTCCGCATTTGATGCGAGTTGCTGGGTAACCGACCAGATAAAGTGGGAGTGGCTGAAACGGTGATAGATCGGTCTTGTTGGTAAGGAGCTGTTGGCACCACCCGCGTGCCAAACCGCGTTCGGGCGACTGCGTGTAGGTCCTGGGCAGCATCCGCTAAGGGTGCAGGCCGCCGGGTAGATTGCAGCGCCCAAGCACGCCGGACCCCCTCATGCACCGGCCCCGATGCGGGCCATACAGAGTGCGGATAGAAGCCAGGTCCAGCCGCGGCAAGAATTCCAGCAGATCCAACGCCCAAGAAGATCAAAGGATCAAAAGACTTCAGCGAAAGGGAAAGAATAGAAACGAAAGAATAAAACACCCTTGACATGATCGGCCTCCTCATAGAAGACCTACGCCCCCGCCTGGGCGGGTCCCCCCCTGCCCTTCGCTTCAGGCCAGTTTGGCCTTCTGGCCCGCGCCTCCCCAAGGGACTGGCGTAAGGCGAGCAAAAAATGCTCCCTCCCCAAGGAGGCACGATATGGCAAAGAGCCAACCGATCTTGAAGGCCGATCATTCCGGGACGGATTGCGACGAGTTCACCCTCCGCGGGCGCTCGTGCTGGATCACCGTCGAGAACCTGTCCGTCTGGGTCCGCAGGATGGACAAGGGCGAGGGCCTGGTCGTGGAGGTCTACCCCCGCAACCACGAAGCGGAGGCTGGACCCTTGGCAGGCGTGGGTGTTCGGTTCGAGGACGTTCAGGTCTCATAGCGCGGCACTGGGCCGCAATCCCTCAGACGGCCCGCCCGTGGGCCTCATACGCGCGGTCAAGGAGGATTCACATGACGGAGAAGAACGGCAACACGACGACCAACGGCAGCCCCAAGGCCCGCCCCGCGTGGGAAGTCTTCTTCGTCGGCGAGGACGGAAAGGTCCTGGAGCGCGCCTGGGAAGACAAGGAGCGCGGCACCAGCGGCATGGTCTGGAACAAGCGCGGCGCCCTCTGGGCCGACACCACCAAGGACGGTGTCCCCGTCCTGCGGGGTACGATCACCCTGCTCGACGGAACCGAAATCCGCGTCAAGCTCGTGGCCCCCCGCGCTAAGAGGGAGAAAGTGGCCTAGAACAGTCCACCCTGAGCCGAAAGGCCCGGTCCCATCGAGGGGCCG
>JAKAJA010000443.1 GCA_021814085.1 Acidobacteriota bacterium
GAGGCTGGCCGCCACGTCGTCCTGGGTGGAGAGGGGGTTGCTGGCGCAGAGGGACACGGAGGCCCCGCCCGCCACGAGCGTTCGCATGAGGTTGGCCGTCTCGGTGGTCACGTGGAGGCACGCGCCCACGCGCACGCCCTTGAGGGGCTTCTCTTTTTCGAACCGGGCGCGGATGGCCGCGAGCACCGGCATGTGCCTGTCCGCCCAAAGGATGCGGGCCTTGCCTCTGGCGGCGAGATTCCTGTCGAGGACGTCGCTGTTCATCGCTTCCCTCCCTTGCCCTTGGTGAGGCCAGCCCGTTCCGCCAGGGTCTTGGCCATGTCCGTCCTCTCCCACGTGAACTCCTTCTCCTTGCGGCCGAAGTGGCCGTAAGCGGCGGTCTTCTGGTAGATGGGCCGCAGGAGGTCGAGGCTCTCGATGATCTGGTGGGGTTTGAGGCCGAAGCTCTCCCGGATGGCCTTCGCGATGCGCTCCTCGGGGACCCTGGCCGTGCCGAAGGTCTCCACGAACACGCTCACCGGATCGGCCACGCCGATGGCGTAGGCCACCTGGACCTCGCACCGCGTGGCCAGCCCAGCCGCAACTACGTTTTTGGCGATGTAGCGCCCCATGTAGGCGGCGGAGCGATCCACCTTGGAGGGGTCCTTACCGGAGAAGGCACCACCTCCGTGTCGTCCCATGCCGCCGTATGTGTCCACGATGATCTTCCGACCCGTGACTCCCGAGTCGCCCATGGGACCGCCGATGACGAACCGCCCCGTAGGGTTGATGTGGATCTTCGTCTTACCGTTCAGTAGGCTCGCGGGGAGGGCCTTGATGATGACCTCCTCGCGGATGCCGTCGTAGATTTCCCCGTTTCGAACCGCATCGGAGTGCTGCGAGGACACGACAACGGCGTCGATGGCGACCGGGATACCGTTCTCGTACCGCACCGTGACCTGGCTCTTGCCGTCGGGACGGAGGAAGGGAAGGATCCCCTTCTTGCGGACCTCCGCGAGCCTGCGGGTCAGGGCGTGGGCGTACGTGATGGGGGCCGGCATGAGCTGGGGGGTCTCGTCGCAGGCATAGCCGAACATCATGCCCTGGTCACCCGCGCCCTGTTCTTTCTGCTTGTTCTTGCCCTTGCTGACGCCCCTGTCGATGTCGACGGACTGGCCCTCGATGGCCACCAGGACGCCGCACGTGTTGCCGTCGAAGCCCATCTTGCTGTCCACGTAGCCGATCTCCGTGATGGTCCTGCGGACGATCTTGGGGATATTGACGTAGCAGCTCGTGGTGACCTCACCCGCCACGATGCAGAAGCCCGTCTTGAGCAAGGTCTCTACGGCCACGCGGCCGGCCCTGTCCTTGCTTAGAATGGCGTCCAGGACACCATCGCTGACCTGGTCCGCGATCTTGTCGGGGTGTCCCTCCGTAACGGATTCGGAGGTGAACAGATAACTTTTTGCCATGGGTTCCTTCCCTATGGTGAGTGTTTAAGCCGTTGGGGGTGCGGAGTCGCGACGACGAACGGCGGGCTTCACTTGATCACTTTGGCCTTCAGGGAGACCTTGCCATCCTGGTTCTGGACGGTGAAGACAACGTCCTTGCCAGCGTACTTATTCAGGATGGTCTCCCGCTGCTTTCTTAGGTGCGCTTCGAAAGCGTCGTAGTCCCACTCGGGGTTTTGGCCGAGCTGCAGACGGGCGTTGATGAACTCCTCGTAGAGGTTGCGCACGGGCTTGGCGCTCTTCTGCTCGCCCGTCGTGGACCTTTCTCGCACCTCGGCCGACGGCTCGGGCTCCGCCTTTTCTTTCGGACGGCCGGCGCTGGATTTCTCCAGTTCGTACAGAGTTTTCCTGGCCTGCATCGTGGAGGCAGTGAAGCGCGGATCCGCTACCAGCCCTTCCTCCTTCGCTCTAAGCCACTTGTTCCACTGCTCGCAGTGCAGGGAGAACTTGCTGCAGAAGGAATTGAACATGAACTGCTGGGAGAGCCGGTTGAGGGTCCCGTTGCTATAAAGGCGGACGAGCCGTTCAATTTCGGAGCGCTCCTTGCTGGGCGGCGCCTTGCGGACTCCCGCGAAGTAAAGGTCATACTCGTGCTTCAGGGTCCCGAACAGGTCCTGCATGCGCTTCATATCTGCATCAAACCCTGTTTCGGCCATGGGACCTATCTCCACGAACGGGTATTTTACACCGAAAGCCATGCAGCGACAAGCCTTAGTGCAATGCCAGACCAGCCCGTGTTCCCGGTCCCTCTATCTGGTTCGCATGCCCCGCCCCAGTTTCTCGCGGAGAGTTGGGTTGAATGACGCAAGGAGCTGGAAATGGCGGTGAAATCGCCTTGACACGCGGGTTTTACAAGGGTAAATTCGCCCCTCGGGCAGAGGAGACCCTCCGGCGCTTGCTTCCGGCGCTGATCTAATCTCCCGCGTCCGATCCAACGCATATGGGGGGATATGGTTCAAACTCACGACGAAGAAAGAGTGCAATTGCTGTTCTGGTGACACATTTCTGTTGTTTTGGCGGTTCACGACCGACATGAGACGGAGACGACTGATGACGACCAAGCCCTTTAACCCTTTTGAGATGGCGCAGCAGCAGTTCGATGCGATCGCTGAGAAACTCGGCCTCGACCAGGCGACCCGCGATCTGCTCCGCAACCCGATCCGCGAGTATCATTTCTCCATCCCCGTCCGCATGGACGACGGCTCCTATAAGGTTTTCAAAGGCTTCCGCATCCAGCACAACGACAGCCGCGGCCCCTGCAAGGGCGGCATCCGCTTCCACCCCCACGAGACCGTGGACACGGTCCGCGCCCTAGCCACGTGGATGACCTGGAAGTGCTCCGTGGTGGACATTCCCCTCGGCGGCGGCAAGGGCGGCGTCATCTGCGACCCC
>JAKAJA010000444.1 GCA_021814085.1 Acidobacteriota bacterium
ATCCAGCTCGACTCCCCGGTCCTCTCTGCCAACCAGATGTCCATCAGCGGTCAGACCCAGGTCCAGGCCGTCCCCAACCTCAACCCCTCCAGCCAGGCCTATGCCTGCCCCATCACCCTGGCGAGACTCCAGGGCGTTCAGGTTCGCATCGACGGCGGCACCTGGGCTAACGCAACGACCGAAGCGGGGTTCACGGGCTCTCAGACGGGGACCTTCACCTACACGGCCAACGGCCTGGCTCCCGGGACTCATACGATGGATGTCCAGACCACGGACACCCTGGGCCAAGTGCAGACGTCCACGACCACCTTCACGGTGGCAGCGTCGGACCCGCCGCCCATTCCCAACGGAGCCCGCGCGGGAAGCCCCGCAGGGTACCGGGCGATGCTGGCCGATGCCTCCGTGCAGGGCACCGTCCAGCTCTCGTGGGATGCCTCCTGCCCGGTGGCGAATACGAACCTCTACTGGGGTTACGGGGCTGGCCTCCCAACCCAATTGGGCGGAAGCTACACCCTCTCCGGGTCCGCATGCGGAATGGGGAACACCGGGTCCTACACCTGGAACGGCAGCCCTGATCCCGCCTCGGACCCGTCCCGCCTGGTATGGTGGGTCATCGTGGCCACCGATGGCGTCCACACCGAGGGGTCGTGGGGCACGGATTCATCGGGTGCCGAGCGCAACGGAACGCAGGCCTCGGGCCAGTGCGGGTTCACCGAGAAAAACACCGCCAACCCCGGGTGCTGACCCCCGCACCTCCGGTAAGAAAGTTCTGCCATCCCTCCGAAAATCAGTTTCCCGTCGGCCCTATCTCCCCGTTGGGGCCCAGCCCCGCCACGAGGTAGAAGGTGAGGTTTATGCCAATGCCCGCACGGAACGTAGTGCCGGCCGGGTTCATGTCGAGGTTCTGCCCGGTGATGTTCTGCCAGGCGGTTGTCGGTTTGGTGCAGTCCGTCGTGGCAAGGACCGCATAGCCCACCCTGCAACCGTCCGTGCCGGGATTGCCCCAGCTGAGCAACATCTCCGAGGCGGACTTGGTGACCCGGAGCGTGTCGGTGACGGCGACCGAAGGCGTGCAGGGGGCCGAGGGTGGCGCCATCATCTCCGTCTGCGTGGCCGTCCAGGAGCCGATGCAACTGGAGCCCAAAGTGGCCTGGACCGGATAGGAAACCATGGTCTCCGGCGGATTGACGAACAGGCTGTCCTGCAAGATGAGGCGGTAGCCGGTGTTCTGGCTCTCCACCGTTCCCGGCGTGATGGTTCTAGAGACAGTGATCGTGTTGCCCGCCAGGATCACGTCATAGTCGGTCCCCGACTCATAGGTCCCGTTGCCGTTCACATCCACGAAAGCATGGGTCGCATCCCTCCGGATAATTTGGTAGGAGAGGGATGGGACGAAAGGCGAGCCATAAGGCGCCATCACCTGCCAGAACCCGAGGATGCCGTCGGGGTCGGCGCCAAAGGAGTTCACGGTGAATGCCGCATCCCACGCGAAGGCGAAGGTGGTGGGAACGGCGCTCCCCGCGGGGTTGCTGAGGACGAGGGTCTGGGCCGAGGGGACGTTCGTCGTGTAGGGGGTTGGGTCGGCCGACACGAAGGTCGGGTTCAAGCAAGGCGGCGCGGTAATGTTGAAGGCGCCGCTCGTGTCTCCGGTCAGATCCGTCACGGAAGCCACGAGGGTGTAGCCGGAACCCACCTTGTCAATGGTGAGGGTGCCGAAGGTGGCCACGCCGCCCACCGCGGTGACCGTGGTCGTTCCTCCGAGAGTCCCTGAGCCAGGGTTGCTCCCGATGGCCAGGGTCACCGAGCCGTTGAACCACGTGGCCACGCTAGCTGATGCATCGTAGGCCGTCACTTTGACAGCGGGAGTGATGGTGGCGCCCACGATGGCGCTGGTGGGCTGGACGGTGAACCGGAGACTTGCGATGGGATGGCCGGAGCAGTTGTACGCTGGGGGCGTCGCCGTGGACCACGAAACGAAGGTCACGTTGGCCGAGACGCTCGAACCCATGCCTCCGGGGTTGGATGGGCTCGACGGCCCCGTGGGGCTCCCCCACCAGTTGCAGGTCAGGTCCGCTGCTGTTGACGACAGGTTGGACGCGCCGGCCGTGTTCAGGGAGAGGTTGTTCTGGTTGAACGTCACCGACGCACTGCCACCGGTGTGAGGCGGCAGGATCTCGAAGCCCAGGGCGTTGGAGGTGACCGCGTTACCGTTTCCGGAGAGGGAGGCCACATGGCTGAAGGGCTCAATCCGGATGCCCCGGTCCCACTGGGTGATGGTGTTGTTCAGCAGTGAGGCGCTGACGTTGTAGTCACCCCAGTACCACGTGGTGTCCGTGAGATAGAAGCCGATGCCGCCAACGGCTGACGTCCCGGTGACCACATTGTTCTGGAAGAGAGTCGGCTGGCTGGAGGCGCCTCCCGCCGCGACGATTCCGACGGCGCCTCCAGAGATGGAGTTGTTGGACACCGTGGGGGCGATGTAGGGGACGAAGATCATGATGCCCCAGGCGCAATTGGTGATGACGTTGTCCTTGAGGAGGTCAGCCACTCCGCCTCCATCGCCCGCGTTGTCCGTGTGGACGCCCGCGGACTCCGCGCTCGGCACCCCATCCACGTGGTTGCCGAGGAACTGCGTCCCGCGGGAGTGGTTGGCCACCACCCCGTCGTTGCTGCGTGTCACGTGATTGTCCGCAAAGGACGAGGTATGGCCCGAACTGTCCGTGAGCGCGCCGCCGCCGCCGCTGTTGAACAGGGCGATGGACCCGGGATCTCCCGCCACGTTGTCCACCGTGTTGTTTTGAATATAGAAGGTGCCGCCGCTGGAGGCTTGTATACCGCGCAGGTAGATGTTCTTCACGGTGCAGCCAGAAATCGTCAGATTG
>JAKAJA010000445.1 GCA_021814085.1 Acidobacteriota bacterium
TAGCGGACTGGGTGGTGGACAACGGCGGGAGCGAGGATCGGACCAGAGCCCAGGTGGAGGCCCTCTGGGCCCGCTTCCAGGCCATGGCCCTGGCCAGAAAAGGCCCCATCTCGAAGTGATAGAGTGAGGTCTGGAGCGCACCATGTGGGAGCGAAGAAAAGAGGATACGGAGGCGGGAATCGTCCGCTTCCACTTCGTGGAGGTTGCGGTCATCCTGGCCACCCTCTGGGCGCACTCCGTCCTCAGCCATCGCTCCCAGGTCTTCGGCCCGGCATTCACCCACGGCGACCGGAACGGCGACATGGTTGCCCTCACCTTCGACGACGGCCCCAACGACCCCTACACGACGCAGATCCTGGACATCCTGAAGGCGCGCGGCGTGAAGGCCACGTTCTTCATCGTCGGCGAGAACGCCATGCAGTTCCCCGACGCCGTCAGGCGCGAGGTGGCCGAGGGCATGGAGATCGGCAACCACACCTACAACCACGGCTCCGTAGTGAGGGCCCAGAGCCACACCATCGAGTGGCAGATCGACGAGACACAGGAGACCCTCCAGCGTATCGCGGGGGTCCAGCCCAAGTGGTTCAGGCCGCCTCACGGGTTCCGCGATCCACGGCTCTTCAGCAAGACGAGGCACAAGGACCTCGTGGTGGCCGAGTGGAGCAACATGCCCAGGGACTGGACGAGGCCCGGGACCGAGGTGATCGTCGAGCGGACGCTGGAGAAGCTCAAGCCCGGAGACATCATCCTCCTCCACGATGGCGCGAACGTCTACGTGGGAGGGGACCGGAGCCAGACCGTCGCCGCCCTGCCACGTATCATCGACGGCATCCAGGCGCGAGGGCTCCGATGCGTCACCCTCTCCGAGCTCGCCGCCTCAGGCGGGAGGGGCCTCAAGGACTACCGCCGCCTCGGCCGCGATCGGGAACGACCTGCATCCACCACCGAGCCCCCGCAATAGGGTTCGGCCCAAAGGGGAAGGACGGGGCCATGTATAAAGACCTGCGCGACTTCATGAAGGCCCTCGAAAAGGACGGCGACCTCCTCCGCGTCAGGGAGGAAGTGGACCCCCGGCTCGAGATCACGGAAGTCCTCGACCGCGCCGTGAAAGAGGGCGGCCCCGCCGTCCTCTTCGAGAAGGTGAAGGGCTACTCCGTCCCCGTCCTGGGCAACGTCATGGGCACGCACCGGCGCATGCTCAAAGCCCTCGGGATCTCCTCCTACGACGAGGTGGACCAGCGCATCAACGCCTTTTTCGACGTCAAACAGCCCCAGGGCTTGCTCGACAAGCTCAAGATGCTCCCCCAGCTCGCCGAGCTGGCCTCCTTCATGCCCAAGGCCGTGAAGTCGGGGCCGTGCAAGGACGTGATCCTGAAGAAGGGCCAGTTCGACCTCACGAGGGACCTCCCCGTCTGCACGTGCTGGCCCGAGGACGGCGGCCCTTTCATCACCCTCCCCATGGTCTTCACGAAAGACAGGCTCTCGGGCAAGCGCAACTGCGGCATGTACCGCATGCAGGTCTACGATGCCGCGAGCACGGGCATGCACTGGCAGGTCCACAAGCAGGGCGCCAAGCACGCGCGCCAGGCGCTGCGGGCGGGCGAGAAGATCGAGGTGGCCGTGGCCATCGGCTCCGATCCGGCTACCTATTTCTGCGGCGCCATGCCTCTCCCCGACGACGTGGACGAGATGCTCCTCGCGGGATTCATCCGCAAGTCGGCCGTGGAGATGGTCCCCTGCGAGACGGTGGACGTGGAGGTCCCCGCCAACAGCGAGTTCGTCCTCGAGGGCTGGGTGGACCCGGCGGAGCTCAAGCGGGAGGGGCCTTTCGGCGACCACACGGGTTACTACTCCCTGGCGGACGACTACCCCGTCTTCCACGTGGAGTGTGTCACGCGGCGCAAGGACCCCCTCTACGTCCACACCATCGTCGGCCGCCCGCCCATGGAGGACGCCTTCATGGGCTACGCCATCGAGCGCACGACCCTCCCGCTCCTCAAGCGCCAGATGCCCGAGGTGACGGACATGCACATGCCCGCCGAGGGCGTCTTCCACAACCTCATGATCCTCGCCATCGACAAGCAGTACCCCGGCCACGCCCGCAAGGTCATGCACGCCATCTGGGGCCTGGGCCAGGCCATGTTCACCAAGGTCGTCATCGTGGTGGATAGGGACGTGAACGTGCAGGACATGAGCGAGGTGGCCTGGCGCGTCCTGGCCAACATCGACCCCGGCCGCGACCTGGAACTCGCCCGCGGCCCCGCCGACGCCCTCGAACACGCCTCCCAGTACTTCGCCTACGGCGGCAAGGTGGGCATCGACGCCACCCGCAAGTGGAAGGGCGAGGGCTTCGACCGCGATTGGCCCGAGGTCATCACCATGCCCGGTGACGTGCGGGCCAAGATGGGCGCGTTGTGGGAAAATCTCCGAACGAAGTGAGGAGTTAGGAGTGAAGAGTGAAGAGTGAGGAGTAAAAGGGGCACACGCTTAAGCGCGAGTTTTGAGTTGTGAGTTATGAGTTGTGAGTAACGGGCCAAGAGCTGGAAGATCTTACTTACCTGCATCTAGCGTATAGCGTATAGAGTCTCGCGTCTAACGTCTGACGCCTCCTTTGCGTCTCGCGTCTCGCCCCTACTCTGTCACTGCGAGGAGCGAAGCAACGAAGTAGTCTCGCCCTTTACATCGAGATTGCCACGTCGCCGGACTCTGTCCGGCTCCTCGCAATGACATGCACCTCATATCCCTGGTCCCTTGCCCCTTGCCCCTTGCCCCTTGCCCCGTGCCCCTTGCCCCCTGTCCCTCCCCGGCTCTCCGGCCCTGTCCCCCCCCGCCCCTTGACATCCTCTCTATTTAGTACTAATGTATTAGTATGA
>JAKAJA010000446.1 GCA_021814085.1 Acidobacteriota bacterium
AGGTGTGCGAGGACAACGGGCTCGCGGACGTGGAGGTGGTGGGGCTCCACGACCTCATCTACAAGGCCATCGTGCTTTAGCAGGCTGGTGAGAAACTCACATGGGCCGCGCGCAAGAGGCTTGGGGTGTAGGGGTCTGGTCCGAGGGAGGATCTCTGGCGCGACGCCTGCGCCCTGGGATGCGCGGCAAGGAGCGCCGAGGAGGACGATGCAGGAGGCATCAGCGACGAGAAGCAACACAGCCGAGCGCCCAGGCCGCGGCGTCCCTCCGGGTTGCCCCTGGGCCGGGCGTCTCCTTTGGCGACGCTCCTCCCCGTGCTCCCGGCACGGTATCGTCGCGCCTTCGCGGATCCATTCCGGCCCAGGGAGCAACGCGCCGAGAGCCCTCCCCGGGCCAGACCCCACGATGCGAGGCGCGGCGAGGAGGGTGATGTGGTGACATCGTGGACGAGCCGGAACAAAGCAGATGGCCCCCAATCCCTTGCGCCCGAAGGGTTGCGGCGGCGCGGCACCGCTTGCTGTGTTGGCGCTCCTAGACGATGCGCAAAGGCATCGACGGCGTCGCGCCGCCTTGCCATCGGCGCCTCGGCGCTCGCAACGCGACCTACGGGAGTTTTTCACCAGCCTGATAAGGGGATGACACCATGGAATCGTTCTTGAACTTCTGCCGGGGGCCGCTCCTGGTGCTGGCCTTTACGGCGTTCTTCCTGGGCGTCTTGCGGCAGGTGGCGCTGACCCTGGTGGAACTTGGCCGCGCGTACCGACGCGCCGGAGACCAGGCCGTGAATGTGAGGTTCATCTTCAAACGGAGCCTGGGCTGGATCATCCCGGTCAACGGGTTGCGGGGCACCCGCTCGGTCTATACGGCGGCCTCCGTGGTCTTCCATGCGGGGATGTTGCTCGTGCCCCTGTTCCTCGCGGGCCACGTTGAATTGATCCGGAGGGGCCTCGGCGTGGCTTGGCCCTCCCTGAGCCCCGGGGCAGCCGACGTGCTGACCTTGGCCTCCATCGTCGCGCTCGCGACTCTCTTCGTCCTGCGGCTGGGCAGCCGGGCCTCTCGGTTCCTGTCGACCTTCCAGGACTGGTTCCTCCTGGTCCTGTGCGGGACGGCCTTCCTCTCGGGCTACGTCGCGGCCCATCCCGCCGGAAACCCCCTTCCCTTCACCCTCGTGTACATCGTCCACCTGCTGAGCGCCGAGCTCCTGCTGGTCCTCGTGCCCTTCTCCAAGCTGGGGCACGCGATCCTCTTCCCCCTCACGAGAGCGTCATGGGAAATGGGCTGGCATTTCGTCCCCGGCGCCGGCGAGCGCATCCGCTGCGCCCTCGGAAAGGGAGGGGAGCCCGTATGATCCAGAATCCCTGCATCCTCACGGACGTCACCAAGTGCATCGGCTGCGAGCAGTGCGTGGCCGCCTGCAAGAAGATCAACGGCCTTCCCGAACGGGACGCTCCGCCCCGGCCCGGGAACACGGCGGACGGGCTTTCGGCGGACCGGTGGACCACCGTCCTCCGCAGACCTGGCAACCGGTTCGTGAGGAAGCAGTGCCGCCACTGCGCCGAGCCGGCGTGCGTGTCCGTGTGCCCCGTAGGCGCCCTGCGGAAAACCCCCGAGGGGCCGGTGGTCTACGACAAGGCCATCTGCATGGGATGCCGGTACTGCATGCTCGGTTGTCCCTACGGCATACCGCACTACCAGTGGGATTCGGCGGCTCCGTCCGTGCGCAAATGCATCATGTGCTACCACAACTTGAAAGCGGGCAAGATCTCCGAGCCCGCCTGCGTCACCGCGTGTCCCCAGAAGGCCACCCTCTTCGGGACGCGCGACGCCATGCTCGCGGAGGCCCGCAAGCGGCTCGAGGCGGAGCCCGCAAGATACGTGCAGACGATCTGGGGCGAACACGAGGTGGGAGGGACGTCGGTCCTCCTCATCGCGGACATCCCGCTCGACTTCCTGGCCCTCAATCCGGGGACGCCGCTCGGGAAGGAGCCCCTTCCCCAAAAGACGTGGGCGGCCCTCTGGCCCGTGCCCTTCGAATTCCTCGGGATGGGAGCGCTCATGGGGGGGATCTACTGGGTGATCGAGAGGCGCCGGAGGCTGGCCTCGATCCCGGCCGACGCTCATGAACAGACTGAAGGGGAACATCATGGGGAATAGTCGCGCGTTTGTCGTCAAGGGAATCCTCTGGTGCGTGGCGGGCGCGGCAGCGGCCGTGGCGCTCCTGCGGTTCACGCTTGGGCTGGGCGCGTCCACGGCCCTCTCCGACACGACGCCATGGGGGCTGTGGATCGGCTTCGACGTGATGGGGGGCGTAGCGCTGGCCGCCGGCGGCTTCGTCATGGCCGCCCTCGTCCACATCTTTCACGTGGATAAGTTCCACGCGGCCGCCCGTCCCGCGATCCTCACGGCGTTCCTGGGGTACGGCGCCGTGGCGGTGGGGCTCCTCTTCGATCTGGGCCTTCCCTGGAACATCTGGCACGCCATGATCTTCTGGAACATCCGATCCCCGCTCTTCGAGGTGGCATGGTGCGTCATGCTCTACCTCACCGTGCTCGCCCTGGAGGTGGCCCCCACCCTCCTGGAACGTACCAAGTACCGGCGGGCCTACCGGTTTTTCACCCGGCTGGGCCTGCCCATCATGATCCTGGGCATCATGCTCTCCACCCTTCACCAGTCCTCCCTGGGCACCATGCTCCTCATCATGCCCTTCCGAATCCATCCGCTCTGGTACAGCCCCATCCTCCCCGAGCTGTTCTTCGTCTCGGCCATCTGCCTGGGGCTCTCCATGGTCATGCTCGAGTCCGCCACCACCTCCTGGGTGTACCGCCGCGATCCCGAGGCGCCCATGCTCGAGGGCCTGGCGCGCCTCACCTCC
>JAKAJA010000447.1 GCA_021814085.1 Acidobacteriota bacterium
AGAACCGCGAGCAGCCGCCGGATCATGGGCGCTTCCCCTTGACGGCCAGGTCCCTGATGTCCTGCTCCGTGGCCACGAAATAGGTCACCAGCGCGAGATTCGTCTGGATGAGGGCGGCGCCCTGGGCGCTCGCCGCCAGATTGAGGGAGGTGATGGAGAGAAACTGCGGGCTATCCTGGATGTCTCGCATAAAACCTTTGAGCTCCTGGTAGGGCCCGCTCACGGGGACCGCGATGCCCACTTCGAGGAAACGGTGGCCCCACGCCATCTTCTGATCCGTCGGATAGATCGAGTAGGAGTAGCCGATGGTGTCCAGCTGCAGGCGGTGCGCCTCCGCCAGCGCCGCGAGGGTCTTCTGGACCTCCACCAGCCGCTGGCCCTTGGTGAGGAGGATCTTGCCCGTGAGATCGTCCACCACCTGCTTGTTGGCCCTGACGTGGTCCACCCCCGTAGACACCTCCCTGTCGCGGGCCTCCAGTTGCTCTATCTGGGCCTGGTTCGCCTTCACCTCGGCCTTCACCGACCGCGTGAATCGGTCCAGTCTGGAGACGGCCGTGAAGTACAGCACCAGATTGAGCGCTACGGCCACGGCGCCGGCGATCAGGATGGTGGGGAGGTGCCGGAAGACGGCCTGCTCAAGGCGCATGGGACGCCTCCGGGAGATAGGTGCAGGTGATGCTGAAATCGGTCAGGGGATTGCCCGGCTGGCGCTGCTCGCTCGACAGCTGGACCTCCCTGAAGAGGTCGCTGGAGAAAAGGTTCTGCTCGAGCTTGAGCATCTCGCTCCTGGGGTTCGCCTGGCCCCGCAGGTTGAGGGCGACGGCGCCTTCGGGAGTGACAGACGGCGTGACGGCCTGGAACATGACCCCATAGGGCTTGATGCTCTCCACGTCCGCCAGGAACCTGGTCCACGAGAACCGCTTCGTTTCGAGGAGGTGGGCGACGAACTTGGCCTCCTCGGAGAGGGAGGTCACGGAGCCGCTCTGGAGGATCTTCTCCTTCTCGGCCATGTCCTTCTTCAGCGCATCGAGCCGCTGCCCCTGCTCCTTTAAGACATTGCGGGCCGTCCGGTATTCGGTCCCCAGGAGAACGAAGGACGTCAGGTTGAAGAGGGTGAGGAGGAGGGCGGCACCGAGAATCGCGGAGATGGCCACTACGGGGGCGACCCGGTTCACGAAGGGCGCGGTGGCGAGGTTGACCGATAGGCGCTTCACTTCAGTCTCCCTCCATGAGGGCCACCAGAGGCAACCACGCCCCGCCCCACGGCTGAGATCCCGCGGCGCCGTTGGAACTCGCGGCTAGCGTTTCCACGGGGACGTCCTCATCCACCACGCCATCGAGGGGCAGGAGGAGACCGTCGGGATGGTGCCGAAGGAGGATCTTGCGGAGCTTTCCGAAACCCAGCTTCTCGCGGTGGTAGGCCAGGGTGAGCCGCAGCTCCTGCTCGATGCGACCCTCGCCCGGCTCATCAGGATCTGTCTCCTTGCACCGGAAGAACACCGGCTGTCCGCCCTCCGTGAAGAGGAAGGACAAGTACGAGGGGGTCCGGTTGAGGAGGAGCGCCGGGCCTTCCTCTGGGAGCAGCCCCGACGCGAGGGCGAAGTTGTGCAGCTCGGCCGACGCGGCACCCACGTAGCCCACCTCGCACCCCGCCCCGGAGAAGGCGTTCTCCACGGCCGCCAGCGCATCCTCCTGGCAGAGGGTCAGCCAGAGGGTCACGGACCCCGCCGTTTTCTGGAGGATCTCGTAGCGGAGCCTGAGGGTCTCCACGGGGACGTTCAGCGTCTTCCGCAAGTGCCAGAGGATGATCTGCGACCGCTCCTCCTCACGCCTGGGGAAGTCCGTAAGAGTCATGATCTGCATCCTGAAGAACGAGTCTCCCAGGACGAGGCAAATCCGCTTGGGACGGCCGAGTCTGGTGAGGAGGGCGTCGGCCATCTTGTGCCCGCCTGATGAGCCCAGAGCGTCCACGACGTCCGTCATGGCCTCCTCGTGCTGGACCAGGGCCTGAAGGTCCCGACCCGGCTTGGCCACACGCAGGGCCAGGACCGATGGATACTCCACCAACACCGCCACGGGAGGCAGGGATGGCCTAAATTTCGTGAGAAAGCTGATCATGCCATCTCCCCCGGTTGGCCTTCCCGCTTCCGCCTTCCGCCTTTCGCCTGCCGAATTTCGAATTCCACCTTCCACCTTCCGCCTTCATCCTCACCGGTGCGCCTCCTCGACGAAGGTCACTTTGTTGATCTCCTTGAGGGTCGTCCGGCCCATGAGGAACTGGTGCACGGCCGACTCGCGGAGGGTCGCCATGCCCTCCTCGCGGGCCGCCTTCTTGATCTCGCTCGCGGGCTTGCGGTCGAGGATGAGCTCCCTGATGTGGTCGCTCAGCTCCAGGAGTTCGGAGATGGCCATCCGGCCCCGGAACCCCGTGCCGTTGCAGTCAAGGCAGCCCTTGCCCTGGTAGAACTCTGCCGCCGCCGCCAGCGCCACGGGGATGTTGCTCTCCTCGAGCATGTCCACGGCGTAGGTGACCCGCTCGGCGCAGTTGGGGCAAACCTTGCGCACGAGGCGCTGGGCGAGCACGCAGTTCAGCGCGGAGACGAAGTTGTAGGGCTCCACGTTCATGTTGAGGAAGCGCCCGAGGACGTCCACCACGTTGTTGGCGTGCACCGTGGTGAACACGAGGTGGCCGGTCAGGGCCGACTGGATGGCGATGTTGGCCGTCTCCTCGTCTCGGATCTCACCGACCATGATCTTGTCGGGGTCGTGGCGGAGGATCGAACGCAGGCCCCTGGCGAAGGTGAGGCCCTTCTTCTCGTTCACGGGGATCTGGGTGATGCCCCGGAGCTGGTACTCCACGGGGTCCTCGA
>JAKAJA010000019.1 GCA_021814085.1 Acidobacteriota bacterium
GTCTTTTCTTGGAGACCAGAGAACCGGCCCGGTACACCCACCGCCGTCCCGTCTGCACCTTGCGCAATTCTGTTTTTTGTGCTATCTTATAACACAAGTGGGCTTACGGCCCACTTATTTTTTTCTTATAGGTGGCCCATGGACCCCGTTTGGCTCGGCAAGTTGAGGACGATGGCGGAGGGCGCGGCCCGAATGTTCGGGTGCGAGGTCTTCGACCTGGAACATCGCCCGGCGGGCAAGCGGTGGCTCATCCGGGTGACCCTGGACCGCCTGGACGGCCCGGTGACCATCCAGGACTGCGAGTCGGTCTCCCGCCAGCTGTCGGTCCAGCTCGACGTGGAGGACCTCGTCCCCCACGCCTTCGAGCTGGAGGTCTCCTCCCCCGGAGTGGAGCGCCCCCTCCGCCGGGCGGCCGATTACGAGCGTTTCAAGGGCCAGCTGGCCTCGATCCTTCTGGGTCCCGGAGGTCCCGACGCGGGGCAGGCCTGGGAAGGCGATCTGGTGGGTTGCGAGAGTGACGTTGTGAGCATCAAGGTCGGGGACGAGGTGAAGGCGGTTCCGCTTTCACGGGTTAAGGACGCCCACATCCTCTTCAGGTTCCCGCGTTAGAAATAAGGAGTACCGTGCGATGTCGAGCGAGCTGCTGCAGGCCATCGAGGCCCTGGGACGTGAGAAGGGGATCGACAAGGAGATAGTCATCTCCGCCCTGGAGGATGCCATGGCCGCCGCCGCGCGGCGCGTTTTGCACTCCCAGGAAGGATTCGTGGGCCATTTCGACCGCGAGACGGGCGTGATGAGCCTCGCCAAGATCAAGCAGGTGGCCGACGGCGACGAGGTGGAGAACCCCCTCACGCAGATCTCCCTCTCCGAGGCGAAGAGGACCCACGCCGACGCGGAGGTGGGGGACATCATCGAGTTTCCCCTGGAAGCCACGCCCTACATGGGCCGCATCGCCGCCCAGCAGGCCAAGCAGGTCCTCACCCAGAAGATCCGCGAGGCGGAGCGGGAGATCATCTACAAGGAGTACAAGGACCGCGTCGGGACCATCATCAACGGTGTGGTGAAGCGCACCGAGAAGCGGAACGTCATCGTGGACGTGGGCCGCACGGAGGCCCTGCTCCCCGTTTCCGAGCAGTGCCGTGGAGAGCGCTTCCTCCAGTCGGACCGAATCCGAGCCCTCATCATCGAGGTGCGGGAGAACACCAAGGGAAGCCAGATCATCCTGTCAAGGGCCAGCAAGGACTTCGTGGCCAAGCTCTTTGAGGCCGAAGTGCCGGAGATCTACGACGGCACGGTCATCATCCGCGGCATCGCCCGCGAGCCCGGTGAGCGGACCAAGATCGCCGTCATGAGCCGCGACAAGGACATCGATCCTATCGGGGCTTGCATCGGCATGAGGGGCATGCGCGTCCAGGCCGTTACCCGCGAGCTGAGGGGCGAGAAGATCGACATCATCCCCTACAAGGAGGACCTCTCGGACTTCGTGAAGGCCTCCCTGGCTCCCGCCACCGTGACCCGCGTGCAGGTCGTCAACGCGGAGACCCGGCGCATGGAAGTTATCGTTCCCGAAGACCAGCTCTCCCTCACCATCGGCAAGCGCGGGCAGAACATTCGGCTGGCGGGGATCCTCGCCGGCTGGGAGCTGGACGTGAAGAGCGAAGAAGCCAAGAAGCAGGAGATCCTCGCCGCCATGAGCAGCATGATGGGCGGAGGGGAGACGGACGCCGAGTTCTCCGAGGAAGGCGGCGCGGAGGGGGCGGAAGGGGAGTCCTACGAGGAGGTTCCCGCCGAAATGCACATCCACGGCGTGCCCGCCAAAGTGACGGCGGAACTCGCCGAGCGCGGCTGGCTGACCCCCGAAGCCCTCCAGGGGCTCTCGGACGAAGAGCTGCGCCAAATCCCGGGCCTGGGACCCAAGACCCTTGAGGTCCTCAGGAGCTGGGCGCTGGGCGGTGGCCCGGCGGAGGGGGAGGAATAGGCATGTCGAAGATCCGCGTGTACGAACTCGCGAAGAAGATGGGAATCCCGTCCCATCTCCTCGTGGACGAGCTGAGGGCGCTCGGGGTCGAGGTGCAGTCCAATTTCTCTACCCTGGACGAGACGGCGCTGGAGAAGCTGGGCGGCAAGAAGGGCGCCACCAAGGCTGCTCCGGCGACCCCTAAGAAACCGGCCCTCAAGGAGGAACCCGCCCCCAAGGCCCCCGTCCGGCCTGCCGGCAAGGTCCTGGTTGCCCAGCCCATCCCATTCCCCGCCCAGACCGAGGCCCCGAAGGCCGCGTCGAAGGCGGCCCCCCAAGCCCCGGCCAAGGCCGCGGAGCCCCCGGCCAAACCGGCCACCGCTCCCGCCGAGGCTCCCAAGCCGAAGCACCATGCCCGGGTTTTGGTCGCCCAGAAACCCTCCGGGGCACCTGCGGTCGAAGCGCCGGCCCACCCTGCCGAAGAGGCCCTTCCCAAGGAGGCACCGGCCGAGCCCAAGGCTGAGACTAAGCCGGAGACCAAGCCGGAAACCAAGGCCGAGCCTACCGCGCTCAAGGCTGAAGCCCAGGCTCCCGAGGTGGCACCGGAAGCTCCAGCGGCGGAGGCCCCCTCTCCCAAGCCTGAACCGAAAGCAGCCAAGGCGGCACCCAAGGCTCCGGCTGTCGCACCGAAAGCTCCGGCCCCACCGGCGAAGGAAGAGCCAGCTGCGCCCAAGGTCATCCAGCCGGCTCCACCAGCGCCCCGTCCCTCGGGCCCTCCTCCGAGGCCGCACGGCCCTGTCACCCATCACGGTCCTGGGGTGACTCCCCGTCCCCCGCAGCCTTCGGTTCACACGACTACGGGCGGGACCCATGCGAACCTTCCTGTAACTCACCGTCCCGGGCCACATCAGCCTCAACGTTCCGAACCGGCGCGTCCTGCCCATGCGCAGCGGCCAGCCAGTCCATCGCCGGGTCATGGTGCTCCCGCTCAGAGGCCCGGAGGGAATGCCCCGCATGGCGGCGCACAGGGACAGCGGCCATCTCAGCCGTATCAGCGCCCGGGTGCTTCCAGGGGTCCTGCCCCGCCCCCCCGGCCGAGCCATCCGCCCGCCCGTCCAGGGCAAGCCCCGCCGAGGGCCCAGGAGCCGGCCAAGCCCGCGAGCCGCATCGCTCCGCCGCAGCTGCAGCACCGCAAGAGCAAGCGCGACCGGAGGTTGGATAAGCTCCAGGCCAAGGTCGACCGCCGCGAGAGGCTGGAACAAGAGCTCGTGGAGGCCCGCGCCAAGGCCGAGACCGGCGAGGCCGTCTTCATCCGCGAAGGCATCTCGGTCAAGGAACTGGCCGATAAACTCAACGTGAAGGTCCGGGATATCATCGCCAAGCTCATGACCAGAGGCATCCTGGCCACCATCAACCAACCCCTGGACAGCCAGGTGGCCATCGAGCTGGCGTCGCAGTTCGGCTTTTCCGCCGAGGTCATCTCCTTCGAGGACGAACTGGTCCTCACCCAAGAGGACGCGCCCGAAGAGGATAAGGTCCCACGCGCCCCCGTGGTCACCGTCATGGGCCACGTGGACCACGGCAAATCCTCCCTCCTCGAGGCCATCCACGATGTGGACATCACCTCCAAGGAGTTCGGGGGTATCACCCAGCACATCGGGGCCTACCGCGTCCGCCACAAGGAGCGCGAGTACGTTTTCCTGGACACCCCCGGCCACGAGGCGTTCACTCTCATGCGCGCCCGAGGTGCTCAGGTGACCGACATCGTCATCCTGGTGGTCGCGGCGGACGACGGCGTCATGCCCCAGACCATCGAGGCCATCAACCACTGCAAGGCGGCCAAGGTGCCCATGGTCGTGGCCATCAACAAGATGGACAAACCCGGGGCCGACGTGGACCGGGTCAAGCGCGAGCTGAGCGCTCAGGGCGTCCTCACCGAGGACTGGGGCGGCGAGGTGGTGAGCGTCCCCGTCTCGGCGAAGACCCGCGTGGGCATCGAGGACCTCCTCGAGATGGTCTCCATCGTGGCCGACATGCTCAACCTGAAGGCCAGCCCCGAGCAGCTCGCCAGCGGCACCGTTCTCGAATCCAGGCTCGACCGGGCGCGCGGTCCGGTGGCCACCGTCCTCATCCAGGACGGGCACCTCAAGGTGGGCGACCTTTTCCTCTGCGGCACAACTTACGGCCACGTCCGGAACCTCTTCGACGACAAGGGTGTTCGGATCGACTACGCGGGTCCGAGCATCCCCGTGGAGGTCCTGGGCTTCCCCGAAATCCCCATGGTCGGCGCCCTCTTCCAGGGCATGGACGACGAAGCCAAGGCCCGCCAGGTCGCCTCCTTCCGCAAGGAGCAGGAGAAGGCCAAGGCCCTGCGCACGACGAAAGTCCGGCTGGAAAACGTCTTCGGCGCCATCCAGGAGGGGCAGATCCAGGAGCTCCCCATCATCCTCAAGGCCGATGTGCACGGCTCCCTGGAGGCCATCAACCAGAAACTGCTGGAGCTCTCCACGGACGAGATCAAGCTCCGCATCGTGCACCAGGGCGTGGGCGCCGTCTCCGAGAGCGACATCCTGCTCGCTTCGGCCAGCAACGCCCTCGTGATCGGGTTCAACGTCCGCCCCGAGCGCAAGTCGGTGGACCTCGCCAAGGCAGAGGGGGTGGAGATCCACCTCTTCACGGTCATTTACGACCTCATCGACCGGATGAAGCAGGCCCTCACGGGCATGCTCAAGCCCATCGAGGAGGAGGTCATTCTCGGACATGCGGAGGTCAGGCAGATTTTCAAGGTCTCCAAGGTCGGGACCGTGGCCGGCAGCATCGTCACCGACGGGAAGATCGTCCGGTCGGCGAAAGTCCGGATCCTCCGAGACAACGTGGTGGTCCACACGGGGGCCCTGCTGGCCCTCAAGCGCTTCAAGGACGATGCCTCCGAGGTGAAGGACGGCACGGAGTGCGGCATCAGCCTGGAGAACTACAACGACATCAAGCCGGGCGACGTCATCGAGTCGTACGAAATCCGGTTCCAGGAGCGGACGCTGTAAGAGAAAGGCAGGAGGCATTAGGCAGGAGGCAGTAGGAGAAGGAACGGACCTGTTGGCATTTCCTTCCTGTTGCCCCTTGCCCCTTGCCTCTAGGGGTTTCCATGCGCAGATTCGCGAAAACCGACAAAGTGGGCGACCTGGTGCACCGCGCCGTCTCCAACGCCCTCATGCGCGAGATGGAGGAGCCGAAGTTCCAGTGGGTCACCGTGACCGAAGTCCAGATGAGCAGGGACCTGGCGGTGGCGCGCGTCTTCTACACGGTCCTGGATTCCGAGCTCCCCAAGAAAGAAGCCGCGGCGCTCCTGGCTGACCACGCCAAGCGCCTCCGCAGCTACCTGGGCAAGAATCTCCACCTCAAGCAGGCTCCCGAACTGCGTTTCGAGTTCGACGAGGCGGAGGAGAGGGCTCGTCACATCGAGGACCTCCTTGCCTCCATCCACAAGGAAAAGGATGCGGGAGACGCCTAACCCCGCCGACGGGCTCGTCCTCCTCGACAAACCCGGCGGTCTCACGTCACACGACTGCGTCTCCGCCGTGCGGAGGCTGTGCCCCCGGAAGTTCAAGGTGGGCCACGGCGGGACCCTCGACCCATTCTGCACGGGCCTCCTCGTCCTCCTGCTGGGCAAGGGCACCAGGCTCGCCGGGCTCTTCCAGGGCATGAACAAGATCTATGAGGGGGTCATCCGTTTCGGGGAGGGAACCGACACCTGCGATCTGGACGGCAAGGTCGTGACCACCGGCACTCCCCCCCGGCTTTCCCGAGAGCAGTGGCAGTCCCTGGCGGACGGGTTCGTGGGCCCCCTTCTCCAGACTCCACCCGCTTATTCGGCCAAGCGTGTGGGCCACGTGAGGGCCTACAAGCTGGCCCGCCAGGGTGAGCCGGTGGTCCTGGATCCCGTGCCCATCCATATCTTCGAGTTCTCCGTCGAGCCCATCTCGGAGCGGGACCTACGCTTCCGGCTCCGGTGCTCCTCCGGGACCTACGTGCGGGCCCTTGCCGCGGAGATGGGGGAAAGGACGGGCTGTCCGGCCCATTGCTACCAGCTCGCGAGGACCGAGGTCGGGCCTCTGAAGCTCGGGGCGGCCAACCGGCTGGAGGACCCTTTTCGCGAGGGGGGATTCGTACCCTTCCACGAGGTGGACCTTGGGTTGCCCGTGCATCGCGTCAACCTGAAGGAGGAGAGCCTCCTCCTCTTCGGACAGAAGATTCCGGCGCCCCTTGGGCTCCAGAGCCAAGAGGGACTGGTGAAGGTCCTCGGACCCTCCGACCGGTTCATCGCCTTGGGCCGCGTCGAAGGGCGCCTGATCCATCCCGCGGTCGTATTTCCCTAATCCTTCTTCCAGGTGGAAATGGAAAAGGCCCCCTCGTCGGGGGCCTTCCGTGTTCATCGGGTGAAATGAACCTACTTGGTCCTGTCGATGATGAAGGATCGCGTGGTGACCAGTCCCATGGTCTGCCCCACCGCGCGCCAGTAGAAGACCGTTTGGTCCGTGGCGCCCGCCCTGGCGGCGTTCTGGACCTTGGACCATTTCTTCTGGGACGGCCGCCAGGCCGTGGCCTTGATCCACTGCTTGGAGGAGGAAGCACTGCTCGTCAGGATGGAGTTGAAGGTGGGGCTCAGGGAGATGTCCACCTCGTATTTTCCGTCTATCCCGTTGGACATCCAGCTGAAGGTGGGGGGCGGTTGGGTTAGGCCGAAGAGCGGTGGCGGGTTCACGAAACCAACCTGTGCCGTGGCCGAGGCCTGGTTCCCGCCGGAGTCCGTCGCCACCGCGGTGATGTTGTAGACGCCATCCTGGAAGAGGGCGCTGTTGGCGTTGAAGGAGACCGCCGAGCCGCCGGTCCTGGCCACGAGCGTCTTGTCAATGTAGATGGAGAGGTCCACCAGGGCGAAGTCGTCCGTGGCCGTGGCGGTAGCGGTGAAGGCCCCCGTGATGACCTGGCCGTCCGTGGGGGACAGGAGGGACAAGAAGGGGGGGTCGTCCCTCCGGTTCTGTTTGTACGGCGAGCCGCCAAACTGGCTCCAGGGGGCTCCCGGCCCCGTTGGCATTTTATAGCCCACGAGGGTTTTGTTGCCGTTGCCGGACCGGATGACCCCATAACCCACAGAACCCATCCCCGCAAGGGTGAAATCGTTCCCTATGCCGTTGCTGGGCATAAACCCGAAGAACCAGCCCGTGGCGGCGTCGAACCAGGCAAGCTGGCCCGTCTTGGAGTCGCAGTACGTGACCACGCCGTGGTTGTCCACGGCCATGGAGCTCACGGCGGCGGGGGTCCAGGTGTGGGGGTTGGTCGCGTTCGCCACGGTGAATCGCCACTTCATGACACCCGTGGGCATGTCAAATCCGTAGAAATCCCCCCCGCCTTGGGCGGCGAAGATCAATGTGTCGCCGTAGATGATGGGCTGGACGTTCTGGACCAAGATGAGGACCCCCGTGTCATCGTAGGCTTCCCACATGATATTGCCGCGGTAGTCGTAGACGTCCAGGATGTTGCGGCGGATGTACGCCATATCGTCGTAGCTGTCCATGGCGATCGGGACGTTGGAGAAGTTGAAGAAGTCCTTCCTCCAGTTCACCGTCCCGTTCTTCGGGTTGACCGAATGCACGAAGGCGTTCCCTGCCACGAACACGTTTCCGGAATGGCCCACCGTGGGCGGACCAACCTGCAGGTCCACGTAGAAGTGCCAGTTGACCTGGCCCGTTCCGCCCTCCATGGAATAGAGATCGCCATCCGTGCAGGTGAAATAGAGGGTGTTGTCTCCCGAGACGGCGATGGGGCTCTTGATATTCTTGGCGAGGGTGGTCTTCCAGACGAGATTCCCGTCGATGCTGTAGGCGCGGATCTGCTGGTCGGAGGTCCCCACGTAGAGCAGTTTGCCCTGCATGGCGACGGGCGTGAGCGCCTGCCCGTTCATCTCCGCGCTCCACTTGAACACCCCCGAGCCATTCAGGGCGGTGATCCTGTTGTTAAGGGTGACAAAATAGACCGAGCCGTCTGGCCCGACCGTGGGGTCAAAAAGGATGGAGGAGTTGGCCCCATAAAGCCAGAGCGGCTTGGGCATATCCGGATAAACGATCTGAGCCTGTGTGGCGATACCGGCCAGCACGAAGAGGCTAAGTATCATCAAACGGCGCATGGTCACTCCTCCTCACCTTGGGGTGAATATAGCACGCCCGTTGGTCCCCCGCAACCGAGAACCGGGCCTGAAGCGTTGGAATGCAAAGACTTACCTCCTACGCTCCTCCCTCCATCGGCCAGAAAGCCCAACCCCGACAATGGTTTTCCCTGGCCTTACCTTTATAGAATACAACAAAAAATGAAAATGCAATAGGGGGGTTTTTCAGGGATAGAAGGAGGTTAGGAAGGTAAACCCGAAGCGTTGCAATAAGCTATTATCGCCGGTGCCGAAGGGACTCCTCTTCAAGCCTGTCCCTCGGCAAAGGGCCGACAGCCCATGCGGACCGTCAACCCTTGCCCACGGTGACCTGGGCGGGCTTCAGGAGCTCTCCTCCCCTCGTGTAGCCCGGCCGGAAAACCCCCACGACGGTCCCCGCGGGACCCTCCACCATGGCCACGGCCTCCATCCGCTCGGGGTCGAAGGGCTCGCCCTGAGGCGAGAGCCGCTCGCATCCGTGCAGCTTGAGGAAGTTGTCCACGCGGGCGGTGACCACTTCGAGCCCCTGGGCCACTGCGGGAGAATCCGCCGTGAGCTCCGCGGCACGCCGGGCGTCCTCCATGAAGTCGAGCACCTCCAGGAGGATGTCCCGTTCCTTTCGGCTGAAGCGTTGCTCCAGGTCTCCTTGGATGCGGGTCCTGGCGCGCGCGGTCTCTTCCTCCAACTGGGTGAGGCGGAGCTTGAGGGTGTCTTCGGCGCGGGCCGTGCGTGCCTCCAACTCCTGGACGTAGGTGGGCTTAAGGTTGGGTTCCGTGGCGTGCTCGTCGAGGCCGTGGCCTACGCGCCTGCGGTCCACGACGGAGAGGTGTTTGTCTTTGGCGGCGGTCTCGGAATCGCGACCGGCCTCGGAAACGTGCTTGCTCATGGGATCACTCACCTTCGCCCAGGAGGTTCAGCGTGACGTAGTAGGTCCACTGCCCCCGCCCGACGCTCACCACGAGACCGGTGGAGCCGAGGGCGGAGCGGGACCGGGTGAAGAAATCCTGCGGGGTTTCCACGGGCTGGTCCTCCACGGCCAGGAGGACGTCCCCCTGCCTGAGCCCCGTGTCCTCCGCGGGGGACCCGCTGCGCACGGCGCTCACCGCCAAGCCCCGCGCTCCCTGAGCCACTTTGAGTCCCAGGAGCTCCCAGGCCATGGCGGGGGTGAGTTGGTCCGGGAGGAGGGCCGCCGTCAGGGATTGGGTGAAAGGCTTGCCCTTCCTCGTGCCCGAAACCTCCAGGCGCTGCCCCGGCGAAGCCATGGCCAGACGCGCGTTGAGATCCCCGGTCCCGTCCAGGGGCTTTCCGCCCACGGAGGTGAGGATGTCGCCGGGGCGCAGGGCCTCCGCCTGCGGGACGGCGAAGGGGTAGGTCTTGGCCACGTAGACCCCACCGGATACGTCGGCCCTCTTCTTGGCGAAATCGTTCAGGTCCAAGGCCAGAAAGCCGAGCCAGAGGGGACGGACGTGTCCGTAGGCGCGAAGCTGGTCCATGACCCTCTTGGCCCTGTCGATGGGGATGGCGAAGCCGATGCCCTGCGCGTCCCGGATGATGGCCGTGTTGATGCCGATGACCTGCCCGAGGATGTTGCACAGGGCGCCCCCCGAGTTCCCCGGGTTGATGGCCGCGTCCGTCTGCAGAAAATCCGAGTACTGCCGTTTGCCCGAGGTAACCGTGCGCCCTACGGCGGAGAGGATGCCCTGGGTCACGGTGTTGGAGAGGCCGAAGGGGTTGCCCACGGCGATGAGCGTCTCGCCGATCATGAGGTCGGACGAACTGCCCAGTTCCGCCGTCGGGAAGGGACGGTCGCCCTCGATCTTGAGGAGGGCCAGGTCCGACTCGGGGGCCGTGCCCATGACGCGGGCCGGGTACTGCTTCCCCGTGGAAAGCGTGACCTGGATCTTGGATCCGCCCAGGATGACGTGCTCGTTGGTCAGGACGAAACCGGCGGGATCGACGATGACCCCCGAGCCCAGGGAGTTCTCCTCGCGGGAGAATCCCGGGAAATCCCCGAACATGTCCCAGGGCGAGCCCGCGAAGGGGTTCTGAACCCGCTGCTGGCACGAGACGTAAACCACCGCCGGGCTCACCTTCCGGACCACCCTGACCACCGGCGTCTCGCGGAGGGCCCTGTCCTGCGCCGCCGATGGAGCCGGGAGAAGGGTCGCGGCCACCGCGGCGAGCACGCCCAGGGCGGAGAAAAAGTAAGGAGTGAGGCTTGAGGCGCGAGGAGAAGAAGATGGCCGCGAATGGATGCTTGGTTTTGAATCCGCGACCGCCCTCCAAAGGTTATTAAATTCCATGACTATTCTTCCTCCAAACGAGACGATCGAGGCGCAGCGTTCGCGTTTCCCAAACATCCGTACCGCCGCCGCACGATTTGCCCTTATCACTTTGCACTATTTGCTTCTCACTTTTCACTTTTTACTATTCACTATCCCTACGTCGCGCCGCGCATCTCCATGAGGCGCGCGATGCGCTTCTCGATGGGGGGATGGGTGGCGAAGAGGCTGAAGATGCCGCCGCCCGTGAAGGGCTTGACGATGAACATGTGGGCCGTGGCGGGAGAGGCCTTCAGCGGGATGCGCGCGGACATGGTCTCGAGTTTTTTCAAGGCGTTGGCGAGGCCGTACGGGTTCCCGGCGAATTGGGCACCGCCCTCGTCGGCGCCGTACTCCCGCGACCTCGAGATGGCCATCTGGATGAGGAGGGCGGCGAGCGGCGCCACGATGGCCGCGATGAGGAGGGCGAGGGGGTTGGTGCCCTCCCGGTCCCGGCTGCCGCCGTAGCCGCTGAACATGAGCCCCCAACGGGCCATGCTCGAAATGAACATGATGGTGGAGGCGATGGAGGCTGCCACCGTCCCGATAAGGATGTCCCTGTGCTTCACGTGGGCCAGTTCGTGCCCCAGGACGCCCTTGAGCTCCTCCTCGTCCAGGAGTTCCAGGATGCCGTCCGTCACGCAGACCACCGCGTGCTCCGGGCTGCGGCCCGTCGCAAAGGCGTTGGGGGAGGACTCGGGGGTGTGGTAGATGCGGGGCTTGGGCAGCCCCGCCGCCTGGCAGAGCTGGGCCACCACGGCGTGGACGCGGGGGGCCTCCGCTTCGGTCAGCTCTTTGGCGCCGTACGAGGCCAGCACGATCTTGTCCGAGAACCAGTAGGAGAAGAAGTTGATGCCCAGGGAGAGGACGAGGCCGATGAGGACGCCCCCGCGGCCCGCCACGGCACCGCCCACGAGCATGAGCACGGCACCCAGGGCCACGAAGAGGATCATCGTCTTTAACCAGTTGGCCATTGAGACCTCCGAAAGTTCAGTGGGAGTCGCATTCCGGCGGTGAAGGGCCGGTCACGCGACTCCGGCGGTTCGCGACCCGGGGATCACTCCCGCATCAGCCGCCGAAGAACTTTAGTTTACCACCGCGGCCACCTCGTGGAAGGCGAGACGGTCTCCTTCTCTAGTAGCACGAATGGCCTGGCCCGAGGCGATCTTGCCGCCCAGGATCTCTTTGGAGAGGGGATTCTCCAGGTACCTCTGGATGGCGCGCTTGAGGGGCCTGGCGCCGTAGACGGGATCGTAACCCGCCTCCGCCAGGAATCGCCGCGCCTCCTCGTCCAGCTCGAGCGCGACGCCGCGCTCCCTGAGCCGCCTCTCGATGACGCCCGCCTGGATGTCCACGATGCCCTCGATGTCCTCTCGGCCGAGGGATCGGAACATGACCACCTCGTCGAGGCGGTTGAGGAACTCGGGGCGGAAAGTGGCTTTCAGCTCCTCCATGACCCGCGCGCGCATACCCTCGGGGTCTTTCCCCGCGAGGTCCTGGATCCACCTCGACCCGATGTTGCTCGTCATGACGAGGAGGGTCTGGGAGAAGTCCACGGTGCGGCCCTTGGAATCGGTGAGGCGGCCGTCGTCCAGGACCTGGAGGAGGATGTTGAACACGTCGGGATGGGCCTTCTCGATCTCGTCCAGGAGGATGACGCTGTAGGGACGGCGGTGGATGGCCTCCGTGAGCTGCCCCCCCTCTTCGTGGCCCACGTAGCCGGGGGGCGCCCCCACGAGGCGCGACACGGCGTGCTTCTCCATGTACTCGCTCATGTCCAGGCGGACCATGGCCCGCTCGTCGTCGAAGAGGAACTCGGCGAGGGCCTTGCACAGTTCCGTCTTTCCCACCCCCGTGGGGCCCATGAAGAGGAAGGAGCCCATGGGGCGCCGCGGGTCGGAGACGCCGGAGCGCGCGCGGCGGATGGCGTCGGAGACCACCTGCAGGGCCTCCTCCTGCCCCACCACGCGGGTCCGCAGGCGGTCCTCCATGGAGAGGAGCTTGGCCCTCTCGCCCTCGAGCATGCGGGAGACGGGGATGCCGGTCCACAGGGAGACCACGAGGGCGATGTCCTCCTCGTCCACCTCCTCCTTGAGGAGGGGCCGGTCCTTCTGGACGGAGCCCAGCCGATTCTGCGCCTCCTTGAGCTTTTCTTCGAGCTCGGGCAGGCGCCCGTATTTGAGCTTGGCCGCCTCGTCGTAGTTGCCCACGCGCTCGGCTCGTTCGGCCTCGCCTCGCAGGTCCTCCGCCTCGCGCTTCAGGTCCTGGATGGATTTGATGGCCTCGCGCTCTGATTTCCACCGCGTTCGCACGGCCTTCGCCTCGCCCTCTATGTCGGCCAGTTCCTTGGCAATCGCCTGGAGGCGTGTCATGGAGGCCTCGTCCTTCTCCTTGAGGAGGGCCTGCCTCTCGATCTGGAGCCCCGCCATGCGCCGCTCCAGGGTGTCGAGCTCGTAGGGCATGGAGTCCACCTGGATGCGCAACCGCGCCGCTGACTCATCGATGAGGTCGATGGCCTTGTCGGGGAGGAATCGGTCGTGGATGTAGCGGTGGCTCAGGGTGACGGCGGCCACGATGGCGCCGTCGCGGATCCTCACGCCGTGGTGCACTTCGAAGCGCTCCTTGAGGACCCGGAGGATGGCGATGGCGTCCTCCACCGTG
>JAKAJA010000448.1 GCA_021814085.1 Acidobacteriota bacterium
CCCGCGGGATGGGCCCCGGCATCCTCTGGGGCGCCTTGTTGACGCCGGACCACCCCCGACCTAGAATGACACCGTGAGGCAGAGCATACGCATCGCGGTTCTTGGTCGGGCCGACGTCACGTCCGGCACCCCCGGCTATTCGGAGGCAGTGGAGCTCGGCGGGTTTGTCGCCCGCGAGGGCTGGGTCGTCCTCACCGGCGCGTACGGTGGTGCCGCGTTAGCGGGGCATAAGCCGCCCGCGGCCTCTGGTCTTCGTGGGGCCTGAGTGGGAGAGGTTTGCCGAGACCCCAAGCGGATTGGGCGCTGTCGAGGAGAATCTGTTACAATGGTCGGTACGGGTCACCGGACCACAGGAGGCCGTTTCGGTCCTCCGGGAGGCCCCCCTGGAAGAGACTGCCCATGGCCAAGGCTAAGGTGAAAGAAGAGCCCCAGCACGAGCCGGGCGTCCCCGCCAAGGGGGTCGTCCGGGAATACTGGGAAACCATTTGCGTCGTTCTCATCTTCGTCCTCTTCGCCCGAACCTGGATCTTCCAGAACAGCAACATCCCCAGCGGCTCCATGAAAAACACGCTGCTGGTGGGAGACCGCCTTCTGGTCAACTCCTTCATCTACGGCCCGGCGGAATGGGGCTGGATGCGCGCCGTTCTTCCCATGCGCGAGGTTCGGAAGGGCGATATCATCGTGTTCAAGTTCCCCGGTAACCCCCAGGTCCCCTTCATCAAGCGGGTCATCGCCAAGGGCGGTGACCTGGTGCAGGTGGTGAACAACCACGTCTTCGTGAACGGCAAGATGCTTCTGGAGGGGTACACCCTCCTCGACCCGGAGATCAAGGGTTCCTATGTGGAGCCGCCCAAGCTGCCGGCTTCCGTCCCAGAGCTTCCGGATTATCTGGCCACGCCGGAACTCTTCAACGTGGAGGCCTCGCCCGACAGGGTGGACGTCACCCTCAAGTCGCCCCAGGGCATGGAGACCATGGGCCGGGCGTATTTCGGCCCCTATCGCATCCCCGCGGGGCACCTATTCGTCATGGGCGACAACCGAATGAACAGCGAGGACAGCCGGTACTGGGGTGCCCTCGATGAGAAGATGGTATTGGGACGGGCCTGGATCGTCTGGTGGTCATTCGAGGAGGGCGATCTGGACTACCTCAGGAACTCTCCGGGCGACATGTTGAAACGTCTCGGGGACAAGGTAGGGCACTTTTTTGGGAAAACCCGGTGGGGCCGCATCGGCATGCGGCCCCGGTAAGAAGCTGGCCCAGGGAGGGATCCGATGCAGTTGACCCAGCAAGTTCGGGAGTATCTGGCCAAAGCCGACGTGGACTTCCGGCGCCTTTACGAGAAGCACCAGGAGTACGAGCAGGAACTCGACGGGCTCGCCAAGAAGGGCTTCCTCAGCGCCGATGAAGAACTGCACGTGGCAGAAGTGAAGAAGAAGAAGCTCACCATCAAGGACCAGATGATGGTGATCGCGAAGAAGTACGAGACCCAACTTAAGGACATCCAGTAGCTGCGTGAACCAGCCCGCGTTGACCGGGAACTAGGAGGGTGGGGTGGCCGGAAGCCGGTTGCCCTTCGGTGACCCATTCGCTGAGAACACGAGCCTGAACGGGCACCTGAGGAAGATGGTGGACGATCTGGTCCGTCTGGGCATCACCTGGAAAGAAGCCCAGGCCGAGATCGAGCGCCTTTACATCGAGCGTACCCTCACTGGTTGTGACGGCAACCGGAGCCGCGCCGCACGCAAGCTCGGGATGCACCGGAACACGTTGAACGCCAAGATCGAGCAGTACAACCTGAACGGGGATCACCGTTCGTGAACTCCACGCACAGACATGAGGATGCCTGGGTCGAACACATCCGGGCCCTGTGGGGACCTTCTCCGGCCGAGGTGGGCCCCGGCGATGACGCCTGTGTCCTAGCCCCGGCCCGCATGGCCATCTCCACGGACACCCTCGTGGAGGGGGTGGATTTCGGGCTCGATTGGGCTCCTCCAGAGGCCTTGGGCCACAAGGCCCTTGCCGCCAACCTGTCGGACCTGGCCGCCATGGGCGCCCGGCCGGAGAGCTTCCTCCTGACCCTGGGCTGGCCGCCCGGCCTGGAAGACGTCTTCATCGAAAGGGTGCTCGGCGGCATGCACGCCCTCTCCTCGAAAGAGCGGCTCGGCCTGCTGGGCGGCGACCTCACGAGGGCTCCCGGCGTGATGGTGTCCATCACCATAGTGGGGCGCCAGGAGAACGAACCCCTCCTGAGATCTGGAGGGAGTCCCGGGGACCTTCTCTTCATCTCCGGCCCACTGGGCGGGCCCGCGGCGGCCTTGGATCGATTCCGTTCCGGTGAGAGGCTGGTGGCATTCGACCCCGCCGCCGCTCCCGCGGAACCGGTGCAGCGCCTTCTCGACCGTTTCTTCCGTCCGCCCAGCCAGATCGCCTTGGGCATCTTCCTTGCGGAGCGCCGGGCGGCCTCGTGCTGCATGGACATCTCGGACGGGCTGGCCAAGGACCTGGGCAGGCTCTGCGCGGCCAGCGCTTGTGGCGCGGAAATCGAGGAGGACGCGCTCCCCCTCGATCCGGGCCTGGCGGGCCAAGATCGGCGGGCAGCCGTGGAGACGGCCATAAAGGGAGGGGAGGAACAGATCCTCCTGTTCGCCGTTCGCCCCGGGGACGAAGGATGCCTCGCCCAGGCTCCGGTCCCCCTCCATCGTGTGGGACGCCTCATCCCCGGGAAGGGCATCCGGATACTGAATGCGGAGGGGCACCGTGAGGCTTTGGCCGAACCGGGCTTCGACCACTTCCTGGCGTGAGATCTGGCGCGACGTCGCCGGGACGGACCAGGGTCCTTCAAGGACGGCCGTGGCCGTGGGCGTG
>JAKAJA010000449.1 GCA_021814085.1 Acidobacteriota bacterium
CTTGAGGTCGTTCCCGTCCTCCACGCGCTGCACGTGCCACCGGTAGGCCTCGAAGCGTCGTCCCACGTCCTCGGTGAAGGCCAGCGAGGTGCTCCCCTCGATGCTGATCTTGTTGTCGTCGTACAGGTAGACCAGCTTGCCCAGCCGGAGGTGGCCCGCCAAGGATGCGGCCTCGGAGGAGATCCCCTCCATGAGGTCGCCGTCGGAGACCAGGGCGTAGGTGAAGTGGTCCACCACGTTGAACCTCGTCCGGCCGTGGACGGCCGCCAGGTGGGCCTCGGCCATGGCCATGCCCACGCCCATGGCGAACCCCTGGCCGAGGGGGCCCGTGGTGGCCTCGACGCCGGGAACGTGACCGAATTCGGGGTGCCCGGGTGTCTTGGAGCCCCACTGCCTGAACCGCTTCAGTTCGTCGATGGGGAGGTCATAGCCGTAGAGGTGGAGGAGGGCGTAGAGCAAGGCTGAACCGTGTCCCGCGGAGAGAACGAAACGGTCCCGGTCAAACCAGGCGGGGTTACCGGGGTTGTGTTTGAGAAAGCGGTCCCAAAGGACATAGGCCATGGGCGCGGCGCCCAAGGGGAGTCCCGGGTGGCCCGAGCGGGCCGCCTCCACCTGGTCTACAGCCAGAAACCGGAGGGTATTTACGCACCGTTCATCGAGCGTTCCCATCTCTACTCCCTTGAGGTCTGGATCTCATAACCCACCTGTTGCGGACAACACGCCAACTCGCCGGACGGAGAGGCCGCCCATGCATCCGTCGCGATGCACCTCCATTATACCCCTTGGTCCAACCCCTCTATCTAGGGAAAGACATGGTAGGCTCCCGAGGCCGTCCCCTTACGCCTGTCCGTGTGCCAGCTCTGGCACATTTCGGATGTGCCAGTTCTGGCAATTCCGGGCCCGTGCGGTGGTGCTCTTCCCGCGCATTTACCCATAACATCAAGTGGATTCAATACATCTTGAGTGCATCTCCAATGTGGCCCCGGTCTTGCTTTTAAAGATGCGTGGATCGGCCGCGGGGCGCTCTGCCAGAGATCCCCGGCACCACCTGAGGCACGACAGACCCAGCCGTCCGGCAGCGGGCGCGAAGGATGCGCGAAGCGTTGACTCGGAGGCTTGAAACTTTAGGAGGTGACCGTGGAACGATCGGACGACGTGGTGGCCCCGGTGAGAAACAGCCGGCGGAAACGGATCCTGTACCTGTCCCTTGCGCTCGTCCTCGTGGGGGCCCTGGTCGTGGCGGCCCTCTCGGCCAGCGCGGCGGGCGGAACGGCGGGCTGGACACTGGTGGGATGGAACAACCTAGGCATGCACTGCATGGACGCCAAATTCGACGTCTTCGCCATCCTCCCGCCTTACAACACCATCGAGGCGCAGCTCGTGGACGCCTCGGGCAACCTCGTGAAGAGCGGTGGCGGTGTGACGGTCACCTATCAAGCCGTGGCTGACCCCACGGGGTCCAAGAACACCACCTCCATGGGCAAGACCGACTTCTGGCAATACGTGCAGGCCCTCTTCGGGGCGAACATGGCTCCGGACATGGGCCTGGCGGGAAGCAACATGCCCGGGATGGCCAACACGCCCCAGGCCATGGCCTTCGACGGTACACAGAACCTTTTCCAGGCAACGGGCATCCCCATCACACCGTATGACGATAGCGGGAACAAGAACCCCTACCCCATGATGCGCCTCACGGCCAAGAACTCCTCCGGGACGGTGCTCGCCACCACCGATATCGTCCTGCCCGTCTCGGACGAGATGGACTGCGCCCTCTGCCATGCCTCGAACACGGTTGCCGCCGCCAAGCCAGCGGCCGGGTGGGTGAATGACCCGGACACCCAGCGCGACTATCGCCTGAACATCTTGCGCAAGCATGACGACCGTTTCCTGGGCACGAGCACCTACACGGGCGCCCTCTCGGCGAAGGGCTACAACGCCTCGGGCCTATACCCAACGGTGATCCAGGACGGCAAGCCCATCCTGTGCGCGGCGTGCCACAGTTCGGAGGCCCTCGGGACCGCCAGCTACCCCGGCGTGCCACCCCTCACCACGTCCGTCCACTCGCTCCACGCCTCCACCATCGACCCGACCAACGGGCTGACCCTCGATTCCAGCAGCAACCGTTCGGCCTGCTACCGCTGCCACCCCGGCTCGACCACACGGTGTCTCCGCGGCGTGATGGGCAACTCCGTGGCCTCGGACGGCACCATGGCCATCCAGTGCCAGAACTGCCACGGCCACATGAGCGCCGTGGGGGCGTCCACCCGCACCGGCTGGCTCTCCGAACCCAACTGCCAGAGCTGCCACACGGGAACCGCCGTCAACAACAACGGCCAGATCCGGTACGCGTCTTCCTTTGACACCAACGGGCAGCCCCGCATCGCCGTGGACACCACCTTCGCCACCACACCCAACGTTCCCGCGGCGGGTTTCTCCCTCTACCGGTTCTCCTCTGGTCACGGCGGCCTCCAGTGCTCGTCGTGCCACGGCTCGACCCACGCCGAGTTCCCCTCCTCCCACGACAACGACAACATCCAGAGCACGGAGCTCCAGGGCCACACGGGCGTCCTCGTGGAGTGCGCCACGTGTCACCTTTCGGGAGTCAGCGCTAACCTCGGCGGACCCCACGGCATGCACCCCGTGGGCGCCTCGTGGGTCTCCTCCCACTCCGATGTCGTGAATCAGTCGGGCCGCGCGGCCTGCCAGGCGTGCCACGGGGCCGATTATCGCGGGACGGTGCTCTCGCGCTCTTTCGCGGACAGGACCATCAATACCGATGGCGGGGTAAAACAGTTCTGGACCGGCTTCCAAATCGGCTGCTACACCTGTCACAACGGCCCCTCGGGCGGAGATTCCAACCCCAACT
>JAKAJA010000450.1 GCA_021814085.1 Acidobacteriota bacterium
GGTGAACCCCTCGAGGCTCTCGTGACCCGCGTCCTGAACCTCCTCGAACATCCAGAGTCCCTTGTCGAGTTTGGTTACGGCCCCCGTGGCCACGTCGGCCATGTGGATGGCCATGGTCTGGTCCACGAAGACCACCTTCTTCCCGTCGGGCGACCAGAAGATGTTGTAGCGGTAGCCGGGGCCGAGCTTGGTCACCGTGCGCTCTTCCCCCGTGCCGTCGGCGGGCCGGATGGTCAGCTCGTATTCGCCCGTGCGGTCGCTCCAGTAGGCCAGCGTCTTGCCGTCGTGCGAGAGGGCGGGATAGCGCTCGGCCACCCCCGATGTGCGGGTGAGGTTGTACACGGGGCCGTTCTCCGCGGGGACGGAGAAGATCTCGCCGCGGGCTCCAAAGATGATGCGCTTCGCGGAAGGCGATACGTCGACGTTCTGGATGCGGTCCGCCACCTTCTCCACGCGGGGGCGCAGGGTGGACTCGTCGGTCACCACCTGGATATTGAGCTCGCGGGTCTTCTCCGTGGCGAGGTCCAGGAGGTAGAGCTTGCCTCCCGCCTCGAACACGATGTCCGAAGGGCCCGCGGAGGGGAAGTGCACGTCGAACGTATCGAAATGGGTGAGCTGCCGCATGGCCCCGGACTTCGTATCGAAGGCATAGAGGTTATAGCGTTTGTCGGCGTCGCGGTCGCTGATGAAGTAGAGGGTGGCGCCGTGCCACATGGGCTGGCTGTAGCTCGCCCCGTCGTCCCCCACCCTGCGGCTCTCGCCCGACTTGAGGTCGAAGAGGTAAATGCGGGAGACGTCGCCGCCCCGGTACCGCTTCCACGTGCGCAGATCCTGGCTGTTGGGGGTGTAGGCGAGGGTGACCCCGTCGGGGGAGATGGCGCCGAACTCGCCGTAGGGGACGGCCAGCTTCTCGGGGAGGCCGCCATGGGAGGAGACCGTGTAGAGCTGGTCGAAGCGGTCCTTGGGGGAGGCCATGCCCGAGGCGAAGAGGAGGGCCTTCCCGTCGGGGGTCCAGTTCAGGACGCGGTCCGGGGCGGGATGGTGGGTGACCCGTCTCACGGCACCGCCCAGGGCGGGCATGACGTAGATGTCCGGGTTGCCGTCGTAGTCTCCCGTGAAGGCGATTTCGGAACCGTCCGGTGAGAATCGGGGGTAGTGCTCGTCGCCCTTGGCCGTGGTGAGCCGCTGGGCCACGCCGCCCTCCTTGGGGGCCACCCAGATGTCCCCCGCGTAGACGAAGGCCACGTGGGTCGCGGAGACGGCGGGCTCCCGCATGAGGCGGGCGTCCACCTGGGCCATCGCGGTGATGCCGGCGAGGCCCAGTGCGGCGATGCTCAAGAGGATCCGAAGGGTTCTCATGGGTGCTCCTCCAAACAACGGGGTTGAACCCGGCCTCGCTCGGCCGGGAAGGGCTGAGAGTTTCCATACGCTTGGGGAGCTAGAAAAGTTCCCAGGCAGGGGTTGGAGCGCCTTGGAAACGGCGCGGCCGCGCTCCATATCGGGACAGGCCTCAGTCCTCGACTTCGCCCGGCTCCACGAGGATGTCCCTGGGGCGGGCACCGTCCGCGGGGCCCACGATCCCCCGGTGCTCCATCACGTCCAGGAGGCGCGCCGCGCGGGCGTACCCGACGCGCATCTTGCGCTGGAGGTTGCTCGCGGAGGCCACCCCCGTGCGGACCACGAGCTTGACGGCCTCCTGGTAGAGCGGGTCCTCGGCCATGTCGTCCCCCGTGAGGGAGCCCGGCGTCCCGTCCGAGAAAGAGCTGTCCTTGAGGACCGCCGTGTCGAAGACCGGCTCCCCCTGCTTGTGCAGGTACTGGATGACCCGCTGGGTCTCGGCGTTGGAGAGGAAGCCGCCGTGGACGCGGATGAGGCGCCCCGAGCCCGGGGGAAGGTAGAGCATGTCGCCCTTGCCCTCGAGGGCCTCGGCGCCGTTCTGGTCCAGGATGAGGCGGCTCTCGAGCTTCTCTCGCACCTGGAAGGCCAGGCGGGACGGCAGGTTGCTCTTGATGACCCCCGTGATCACGTCCCTGCTGGGCCTCTGGGTCGCCAGGATGAGGTGAATGCCCACGGCGCGGGCCATGGCGCTCAGGCGGGCGATGGCCGTCTCCACCTCCTTCGCGACGGCGGCCATGAGGTCGTAGAGCTCGTCGATGACGATGACGATGTAGGGCAGGGGCCGGCCCAGGGCCGTGAGCTCCTCCGCGGAACTCGGGGTGAGGCTGCGGACGTAGGCGTTGTACTGGTCGATGCTGCGCACCTTGGCCGCGGCGAGCATCTTGTAGCGCTCCGTCATCTCGCGCACGGCCCAGTTCAGGGCGTTGGCCGCCTTCTTCACGTCCGTGACCACGGGCACGAGCAGGTGCGGGATGCCCTCGTAGACCTTGAGCTCCACCTGCTTGGGATCCACCATGATGAACTTCACCTCGTCCGGGGTGGCCCGGAAGAGGATGCTGTGGATGAGGGCGTTGATCCCCACGCTCTTCCCCGACCCGGTGGTGCCCGCCACGAGGAGGTGCGGCATGAGGTCCAGGGTCGTGACGTAGGGCTCGCCGTCCACCGTCTTGCCCATGGCGAGGGGCAGCTTGCCCGGCATCTCGGCGTAGGCCCGCGACTCGATGAGCTCGCGGAAGGAGATGATCTCCCGCTGCTCGTTGGGGACCTCGATGCCGATGTGGGACTTGCCGCTCACCCGGTCCACGCGGATGTGATCCGCCTTGAGGGCCAGGGCGAGGTCCTCCTGGAGCCCCGTGACCCGTGTGTACTTGACTCCGGGGGCGGGCTTGAACTCGAAGATCGTGACCACGGGGCCGGGGTGGATCTCCACTACCTCGCCGTCGATCTCGAACT
>JAKAJA010000451.1 GCA_021814085.1 Acidobacteriota bacterium
AAGCCCTACCGGCGCACCTTCATGCGCCTCTTCGGGGCGGAAGTGGTGGCGAGCCCCAGCGAGCTGACGCAGGCCGGGCGCGACATGCTCGCTTTGCACTCCGACACGCCGGGCAGCCTGGGGCTCGCCATCAGCGAGGCCGTGGAAGAGGCCGCGGGGCGCCCCGACACGAACTACGCGCTGGGCAGCGTCCTCAACCACGTCCTCCTGCACCAGACCATCATCGGCCAGGAGGCCATGAAGCAAATGGCGCTGGTGGAGGATTACCCGGACATCATCTACGGCTGCCACGGAGGCGGCTCCAACTTCGGCGGCATCGCCATCCCCTTCCTGCGGGAAAAGTTCGCGGGGAAAGACGTGACGGCCATCGCCGTGGAGCCCGCCTCCTGCCCCACGCTCACGAAGGGCAAGTTTGCCTTCGACTACGGCGACACGGCCAAGCTCACCCCCATCATGCAGATGTACACCCTCGGACACGACTTCATGCCACCGGCGGTGCACGCCGGCGGCCTGCGCTATCACGGCGCCGCGCCCATCGTGAGCGCCCTCCTCAACCACGGCGTCATCGGCGCCGAAACGGTGGACCAGTCGGACATCTTCAAGGCGGCCCTCGTGTTCGCGCGGACCGAAGGCATCATCCCCGCCCCCGAGTCGTGCCACGCCATCGCCGCGGTCATCCGCAAGGCCGCCCAGCTCAAGGAAGAAGGCGCGTCCAAGACGATCCTCTTCAACCTGAGCGGCCACGGCCACTTCGACATGGGCGCCTACGAGGCGTACCTCGACAACACCCTGGAAGACTTCGCCTACCCCGCCGAGGCCATCGAAGAATCCCTCAAGCACTTGCCCGAGGTGAACCTGTAGGGTGATTCACGTGATCAACATCTTTGTGTTCCAGGGACGCCGGAATCGCTTCGGCGTCCCTCCTCCTCTTAGCCCCGCACTAAACTCCCAAGGTGAGATCTCGGTCTGTCGGGGTGAAGACCCGGCGGACAAGGGAGCCGGCGGTGTCGGAGGAGGATTCCATGATTCGCTGGATGCACATCGCAAGGGTTACGGGCGTCTTGATGGGGGCGGTTCTCGCCGCGGGAATGCCGGTATGGGCCCAAACGGTTCCCGCCGCCTATGCGGACCTGTACCAGAGTTTGAAGGCCAGCCTCGATGCCTACGAGGCCACCCTCGATCGGCAGCTTCCCCCTCGGTCCGGTCCGGCGGTCTATGCCACGGAGCTCCTGGTGGCCAACTGCAACCGCGGGGAGGCTCTCCTGCGGCCCGGGACCATGGACAGCGTCCGCCTCTGCCTGGACCGCTTCCAGGCCATGGGCATCGGCGGGGTCACGGTGGCCATCCACTACCCCCTCTTCGATCCCGCCTTTCCCAGCCGCGACGAGTACGTGGCCTTCTTCAAGGCCGTGGCGGAGGAAGTGCACAGCCGCGGCATGGTTCTGGACGTAGAGAGCCACGTGGTCTTCACCGGTACGCCCTTCTCGCCCATTCAGTGGGATTGGTCGGGCTACACCGTGGCGTCCTTGGCGGCGGCGAGGCGGGCCATGGCCCAGACCATTCTCACGGAGGTGCGCCCCGATTACTTGAACCTGGGGACCGAGTCGGACACGGAGGCCAAGCTCACGGGCATCACGGCCCTGAAAGACCCGGCCACCTATGCGGCCTTCATCGGCAGCATCGCGCAGGGGCTGGACAAGGGGGCCGCCAAGATCGGCGCGGGGATGGGAGCGTGGGACAACATCGCCCAGGCAACTTACTTGGCGCAGCTCCCCTCGCTGGACGTCCTCACCCTCCACGTCTATGACCTCCACCCCCAGTCTCTCCAAAATTCCATCACCATCGGCGATCTGGCCAGGGCGAGCGGCAAGGGGCTCATCCTGGACGAGGCCTGGCTCTACAAGATGGGTCCTGGGGACGGAACCGACATGCCAGGCAACCCCGAGGTGTTCAAGCGGGACACCTACTCCTTCTTCGCGCCCCTGGACCAGCAGATGCTCCGGTGCATGGCCAAGCTCGCTCAAGTGGACGGGATTGAATACGTCTCGCCGTTCTGGAGCACCTTCTTCTTTGCCTACCTGGACTATACCCCGGCCCTCGATGCCTCGTCCTATCAGGACGTGAGCGCACAGGCCGTCCTGGCCGAATGGCAGGCCATCCAGGCGGGAACGGTGGGCGTCACGGGGGATTACTACGCCACCCTCATGGCTCAGGCTCCCGGGTCTCTCGCGGCGGACTTCTCCTACGCGCCCGCCTCGCCCACCGATGCCGTGCCCGTGGCCTTTACGGCCTCGGCCAGCGGCGGGACGCCCCCGTACACGTTTGCATGGGACCTGGCGGGAACGGCGGCTCAGGGGGAGACGGCCACGCGACGGTTCGAGGCGGGCTCGTACATGGTTAAACTCACGGCGGCGGACGCGGGGGGCCAGACTGCGTCCGCAACACACACGGTGGAGGTCGGCCATTCCGTCGTCATCTCCACCGCGGCGTGGGCCTCCAATCCAGGCAGGCTCAAGGTTTCGGGCTCGGGGTTCGGGCCGGGCTGCACGGTGGCCATCAACGGGGCCGCGGCGCCCCGCACGGCCTACAAAAGCTCCGCCCTGGTGGTGGCCAAAGGCGATGCCCTCAAAGCCATGCTCCCCAAGGGCGTGGCCGTGCAGGTGGTGGTAGTGAACCCGGACGGGACTCAGAGCCCGCCCGCTTCCTATGCGCGTTAACGAACGTTCGGTTCAGGGTTCGGCCACGAGCCTGTAGCCCACGCCCGGCTCGGTGCGGAGGTACCGCGGCTGCGCGGGAGTGGCTTCGATCTTGCGGCGAAGCTGGGCCATGTAGACG
>JAKAJA010000452.1 GCA_021814085.1 Acidobacteriota bacterium
ATCGTTCGAATGACTTGGTATGAGGGGTCACGCTAACTAGCAGCCTGTCAGTTGATTCTCAGAACTGCACGCCGATTTTGAACCAGGCGTAAGAACCCCTGAGCGTGTGCTCGGCGCTGAGCTGGGGCAGCCATTTCACTTCGGCGACGAGGCCGACCTTCTTGAATTGTGTCGCGTACGAGACGACCGGCCCGACGCCCAGGGTCATGGCCTCGAAGCTTCCCAACAGGGCCCCGCTGCCCCCGTCCGGGGTGGTCTGCTTGAGGTAGAAGCCGTTCGCTCCGATCCCTATGAGCCCTTTGCCGATGGGGAAATGCTTGGCCACGGTGGCGTCGATGTGGAACGCCTGTCCGCTGTGATAGGACGTCGTGTGGTTTTCCGTGTTGATGTCGTAGCCGAGGTACGTGGTGAACTCGAAGTTGCTCTTCTGGCCGAGATAGCTGATCAACAGGCCCGGCTCGAAGGTCCAATACCCCAGCCCCGGATTGGCCAATCGGCTCTTCTCGATCTTGCCCGAAGGCGCGTAGACGCCCCCGAGAAACTCGACGCGCAGGTCACCGCCCCTGGCGCCCCAGACCAGCGCAACGGGCCAGAACTGGATGTCGCCCATCCCGCCGGCCGAATCGCCCAAGCGCATCTGTCCTCCGCCGGACCGGGTCACCTGCACCTGGATGTCCGTCTTTACGAAGGGGACGGCTATACCCATCGCATAGTTGGCGCCGAGGACCTTGAGCGGGGTGACCCAGAATGCGCCCACCGAATCCGCATGGAAGCCCCCACCCATCTTCAGGACCAGCCGGCCGGACACGGGGAACTGGTGATCGATGCTGCCGCTGCCGTCGTAATAGGTGAAATAGTTGAAGGCCACGACCCCCGGCTGGGCTGGCATCACGTCGGCGAAGGAGGCAAAGGCGCCCGGCGAGTAATGGCCCACGCCGCCCTCCTCGGCTCGCGCGGCCATCGCGGCGGCGAGGAGAACCGCGGCCGCGACAAGACCCGCGAATCGCCTCATGGCTTGGGCGGCACGTAGGGGTCGGGCGTCCCCATTTTGATGGGGGGATACTTCTTAAAGCTGGCGACGAGATCCGCGGGGATCTTCCCTATGGGCTCCCCGACCCAGGAGTTGTACACCCCCACGTCGCGCTCCTCCTTCATGTCGGTGAGGAGGTTGACGAGCTTGGGAATGGGAAGCATCTTGGGCGTGTCGTACATGTCGTCCTGCCAGAGGAGAAACCCCTTCCAGTTGCGCCATTTGACGGCAGTCAGCCGGTCGGCCACGAAGATGGGGAACCCTTCGCGGTTGGATTTCTCCTGCTTGCCGAGGAAGAAGTCCAGCTGGTCCACGCCGTCGATGGGGCGGTCTTTCGGCACCTCCGCTCCGCCCACGCGCGCGAGGGTCGTAAAGCAGTCCACGATGTGGACGATCTCATTGCTGGTCAGGCCAGCCGGTACCTTGCCCGGCCAGCGGATGATGAAGGGCACGCGGATCCCGCCTTCCATGGCCGTGAAATAGGTGCCCCGCCACGGCCCGCTCGCGCCCTCCCAGGGATGGGTCGCCTCCGCGCCGTTGTCGCTGGCGAAGATGACCAGCGTGTTGTTTTCGATCCCGGCACCCTTGATGGCGTCGAGGATCTGGCCGGTGCGGTAGTCCATCTCGGCCAGGCAGTCCGCCCAATCGCCGTTGCCGGTTTTCCCGGCGAATTCAGGGTTGGGCAGGGTGGGCATGTGCATCAGCGAGAAAGAGACGTAGGCGAAGAATGGCTTGCCCTGGCTCGCGTTACGCTTGATGAACTCCACGGCGCGGCTTGTGATCTCCGCCTCCATCGTCCTCCGCTTCTCCAGGTCGAGCGTACCCACAACCCGCGCCCTCTCTCCCCTGCGCGCCTCGTAGATGGGTTCGGCGGGGACCTCCTTGGCGTTCCAGCCCTGTTTGTTTCCGACCGACGGCCACATGCCTTTGGCTTCGTCGAGGGACGGCCACATGGCCTCGTCGTAGGTGCGCGGGATGCCGTACCACTCGTCGAACCCCTGGTGTGTCGGAAACCGCTCCTCGGCGCTGCCGAGATGCCACTTGCCCCACATGCCGGTGGCGTAGCCCTGGCCCGACAGCAGCTCCGCGATGGTGACCTCCCACAGCGTCAGCCCGTCGGGAACACCCCCAAGCGGAACCTGGTAGGTGCCCGAGCGGATGGGGAAACGGCCCGTCATGAGCGCGGACCGTGAGGGCGTGCACTGGGCCTCGACGTTGAAGTTGAGCAGGCGCATGCCCTCGGTGGCGAGCCTGTCGATACGTGGCGTCGGTGCGCCGCGCAGGACTCCGCCGCCATAGCACCCCAGCTCGCCGTACCCCAGGTTGTCCACGAGCATGAAGACGATGTTGGGCTTCTTCTGCTGCGCCGCGGCAGGCAGGGCGGCAAAAAGCGTCACCAAGGCCACCAGAGCGCAACGGACTGCGAAGGTAACACCTATTTGTTTCATGGGTCTCCCCCTACGGATTTCATTCTACGCCCTTCTCGCTGAAATACATGAGGAACAAACACTAAGGGCCTATCCGTAAAATTAGGATATGGTCGCGACGGAGGCTGGCCGGGATGAAAGGCTCTGACCGCGGGAAGATCTCTGGCGCGCCGCCTGCGCCTGGGGATGCACCGCGAGGAGGGGCGAGGAGGCGATGCAGGGACATCTCCGACGAGCCGCAACAAAGCGGGGCGCCCCAGGCGCTGCGGCCCGGAGGGTTGCCCCTGGGCCGGGCGTCTTCCATGTTGGCCCTCCTTCCCATGCCACCAGCATGGGATCGTCGGGCCGCCTCGAATCCGCCTCGGCCCAGAGGGCA
>JAKAJA010000453.1 GCA_021814085.1 Acidobacteriota bacterium
CGGGCGCTGCGGCCCGGAGGGTTGCCTCTGGGCCGGGCGTCTTCCATGTTGGCCCTCCTTCCCATGCCACCAGCATGGGATCGTCGGGCCGCCTCGAATCCGCCTCGGCCCAGAGGGCAACGCGCCGAGAGCCCTTGGGTGCCCGAACCCCAACCCTGCTCGCCCGGCGCCACGCGCGCGGCCGAACCCTATTTACAGATAGGCCCTAAACCGCAAGAAGTGCAAAGAAACGCAGAGGGTAGATGATAAGTGTAGATGATAAGTAAAGAAGGAAAGCTCAACGCTGGCCGATCGCGACGAGAACGGTCATCGCCCCGGGGTTATAGGCCGTCATCACAATGCCAGAGGAATCGCTCTTTCTTGTGGGCCGGGATACACATGCCGGCCGCGGCGAGGATGTGTATCCTCGCCTACGAGACGTAAACGACGGACGGCAATTTGGTATGGAAAAGTGAAGCGGGCCGCACCCTCCTCATGACGGATGCGACCCGGAATGATAAAGCGGGCGGCCCTTGCGAGCCGCCCGCGGTGAAGGTCATTGTGGTCAGCTGCTGGGGCCCTTGCTCGCCGCCTCGGCCTCGGCCATCCGTTTTCCCATCTCCGCTTTCACTGCGTCGAGGTTGAAGCTTGAGCCCCGTTGCATCGGCGGGTAATCGAGGAAGGTCTGGAGTTCCTTACCTATCACCTGCTGGACGAACACGAACCGCCAGAATTGATACTTGAACCAATCGAAGTATCCCTGTGCCCCGTCTTTTGTCCCATTGCTCGGCCAGCCCATGCGCTCGAACGGATCGAGGCGCAGGTTGGTGATATAGGGGACGTCGGGCTTGGTCTTCTCACCGAGCCAGCCTTGCGGTTGGTCGATGAAACGATACTTGTAGTCGTCGATGCGCACCGCGCCGACGGTGCTTTCCCCGAGGTAGAAGATTTCATGGCGGGCGGACGGACCCTTGCCGGTGATGGCGTCCATCTGGTTGTAGCCGTCCAGGTGGTTTTTGTAAGTGCGGTCGCCGAGGGTCACGCCCTTGAGCAACTGGTTGGTGATGTCCGGGTTGCCCGCCGCGGCGAGGAAGGTGGGGAACCAGTCGAGGCCGGAGAAAATGCCGTTCTGCACCGAATCGGCGGGAACCTTGCCTGGCCAGCGCAGGATGCAAGGCACGCGGAAGCCGCCCTCCATGATCGTCCCCTTGCACTGCGCGAAGGGCGTGGTCCCGCCATCGGGCCAGGTGAAGAGCTCGGTGCCGTTGTCGGTGGTGAAGACGACGATGGTGTTGTTGTCCTCGCCCATCTCCTTGAGCTTCTGCAGCACCAGACCGATGTCGTTGTCGAGCTGGGCCATGCCCGCTTCCTCTTCGGACCAGCCGTTCTCTGCGTTGCGCGTCGCCTCCCACTTGGGGGAGAGGTGCGTGACGATGTGCATGCGCGTCGGGTTGAGCCAGACGAAGAAGGGCTTGCCGTCCTTCTTGGCCTTGTCCATGAAGTTGATGGCGAGGTCGCGGATCTCGTCGTCCACGGTCTCCATGCGCTTGGGATAGAGGGTGCCGGCGTCTTCGATCTTCTGCTTGCCGACCTTGCCCCAGCGGGGCATTTCGGTGGGGTCATCCACGTTGGTCGCCCACGAGTGGACCATGTTGCGAGGGCCGACTGCATTCAAGAGTTTCTGCGGGTAGTTGGGGTGAGCCGGGTCTTCCATCGCATCCAGGTGATAGAGGTAGCCGAAGAACTCGTCGAATCCGTGGACGGTGGGCAGGAACTCGTTGAGATCGCCCAGATGGTTCTTGCCGAACTGCCCAGTGGCGTAGCCCTGTGCCTTTAGCGCGGTGGCGATCGTGCAAGCTTCCGCCGGGATGCCCATCTTGGCGCCGGCCTGGCCGACCGTGGTCATACCCGTACGGATGGGTAGTTCGCCCATGATGAAATTGGCGCGACCCGCCGTGCAGCTCGCCTCGGCGTAGTAGTCTGTGAACAGCATGCCCTCCTTGGCGAGCTTGTCGAGGACCGGCGTCCTGCCTGCCATCATGCCGCGGTGGTAGGCGCCGATGTTCCACATGCCGATGTCGTCGCCCATGATGAACAGGATGTTGGGCTTCTTTGCCCCGCCCTGGGCAGTCCCCTGGGCCATGGCGGGCGATGCGATGGAACCCATCGCCACCACGACCAGCAGGATCGCGATGATGGATATGGTCTTATTTGTTCTCATTCGTATTCTCCCATTCACTCGTCTCGGAATCGCTCCCATGGTTTGTCCCTTCTCGGTGGAACATGCCTCCTTTCGTTCGAAGCGGCCTCGCGGGTCCGTCTGATCAGTCCCTCAGGCGCCCGGCGGCGCCTGGTCCGGGCAGAATCTTCTGGCGTCGGCCACGCCCTCGAGCCCTTCGCACGCCTCGATCTCGTAGAGCTTAAACTCCGGCTCGGAAACGGAGAGATCCATGACCCTGAGATCCAATTGGAAGAGGTCGGAGCGCAGGTACCGCTGGAGGTCGGCCTTGTTCTCCCACCGCTGGAGGACGAGGAAGGCCCCCTCGGGTCCGTCGCTCACCGAGAGAGAGAACTCCAGGCAGCCGGACATGGCCGTCGTCTGGGCCGCCTGAGCCCTGAGGACTCCCAGCACCTGGGGCCTCTCGCGGGCCGGAGGACTCATCTTCATGCTGAGCATTATCATGACAACAGAGAACGCAAGGGGCGTACCAACCCGCCTCGAGGGCTCTATCTGGCTCCCTGACTGAGACAGTAAGTGAATTTCAGAGCGCGAAGAGCCAGGCGCGGGCGAGGGCCGACGCGGGAGTTTGGTACGACCTATCGTACCTCGGGCGAATGGTCGTACTTCTGGCG
>JAKAJA010000454.1 GCA_021814085.1 Acidobacteriota bacterium
CCAAGGACGTACATCAGGATGACCAGCCAGGTGGGGACATCTTTCCGCCCGAACCGCCGTCTCTTTCGCTGCAATGCCCCCATGTCTCCACCTCCAGAGTCCACCTCAAGGATGGCACGGAAGGCCTTTGCTGAGGAAGCCCCAGCCCCCAAAGAAAGGCCCACTCACCGCAAGGGGCGCGAAGGGCGCAAAGCGCAGGCAAGTCAAGTAAACTATCCATGGAGAATCCGTAGGGAGGGACGAATGTTACAGGGAGAAAGATCGACCGGTGTATCCTCTGCGGCCCGTCTGCGCATGAAGCCGCGTCCCTCCCGGCTCCTGCCTCTCGTGGCCATGGCTTTGACCCTGGCGCTGTTCCCGGGGCCGGCCCCTCGCGCCGATGAGGCCGGGGTGAGCTTCTGGGCGTGCGGACAATACGCCAGCTTCGCGGCCCAGCCCTACGACCCCGGCTTCAACCTCGGGATGACGTGGTACTCCTACGCGAGCTCGGCCGATGCGTCCCTGAAGATTTTCAACGGCCGACATGCGCTCTTCAACGTGAACTCGGCCTTCAACTCTCTCTGGCTGACGCCCTCCTACACGCCCGCGGGCAAGGTCTGGGGCGGGACGCTCACCCTCAACATCACGGGGCTCTTCGGCTACAACCGGCAGTCTGGAACCATCCAGCTCCAGCCCTCGGGGCTCTATGTCGCTCGCGGCGAGAGCCTCACGAGCGGTGGGGACCTCTACCCGCAGGCGTGCATCGCCTGGAGCAAGGGGGACCACAGCTGGATGGCCTACCTCATGGGGAACATCCCCGTGGGGTCCTACGACCCGGGCCGCTACGCCGAGATCGGCCTCGGGCACTGGGCGGCGGACCTGGGAGGCGCGTACACCTACGCCAGCGACACGTCGGGCCTGGAATTCTCGGCGACCCTGGGGTTCACGTACAACTGGAAGAACTCGGACACCCAATACCAGAGCGGCATCGACGCCCATCTGGATCTGGGGGCTTCGAAGGCGCTCTCCAATGGGACGACGGTGGGTCTCGTGGGCTACCTCTACCACCAACTCACGGCGGACAGCGGACCAGGCGCGACGTGGGGCCCATTCTACTCGAGCGCCGCGGCCATCGGAGCCCAGGTGGGGCGCACCTTCACGATCGGGGGGACGCCCGTGGCCGTGAACCTCCGTGGGTACCACGACATCCGGGCGGACCATCGCGTCCAGGGCTACACGGTCTACCTCGTGGCCTCCATCCCCATCGGCGGGAAAAGGCGCTGAGGGGGCCGCGCGCGCCCAATTCGGGCGGGCAAGCATGCCCGCCCCAAGGGACCCATTCGTGTGGCGCGGACACTCCTGCCCGCGAGGCGGGAAGGATAAAACCGCTACCGTCATTGCGAGCGAAGCGAAGCAATCTCGCCTTGCCAGAAGCGGAAGGAAGAGATTGCCACGGACCGCTTCGCGGTCCTCGCAATGACAGAAAAGGCGGGCAAGAGCTCCCTCCCGACGGGCCCCATTCTTCGTTTCACGGGTACTCCTGTCCGCCAGGAATGCAGACACTCCTGTCACCGCAAAGGGTAATGGAATATAATCTTTCCGCATAACCCGTCGAAGGGGGGAGCCACCCATGTCGAAACCCAGAAAGGTCCCAAGGGGAAATCGCACCAGCGGTGCGAAAGGCAGCCGGACGCCTTCCGTAACCCTGGCGGATAAGATCGCCGATGAATTGCGAGAGCGCATCATCGACGGCACCTTCCGGGCGGGAGAGCACCTCCAGCAGGCGGCCCTGGCCAAGCAGATGGGCATCAGTTCCATCCCGTTCCGCGAGGCCATCCGGATGCTGGAAACCGAAGGGTTCGTGGAGATCGTCCCGTTCAAGGGTGCGCGGGTCAGAGGCATGGCCCGCGAAGAGCTCGTGGAGCGGGTGCATATCGGCTTCGCCCTGGAGAGCTGCGCCATGGATCTTGCACAGCCCATGCTCACCGAAGCCGATTTCGCCCGAGCCGCCGACCTGGCCGACAAGGCTTATCCCGTCCGCGACGTCAAGACCTGGTTCGGCGTGACCCACGAGCTCCTGGGCATCATCTACGGCGCGGCCCGGTGGCCGCGCCTCTACGATATGATCCTGCGGAACCGGATGATCGCGAAACGCTACACGGAGATCCTCGTCCGGAGGGCCATCACGGACAGGCGGTGGGCCGAGCATTGGGCCGCGGGGCACTTCCCCCGCCTCGTCGAGATGCTCCGAAAGGGAGACCTGGAGGGTGCCAAGGCCCTCCACTACCAGCGCCTGGAGGAGTACATGGCCCAGCTCGCCCCCTTCATGGAGCAGGGAGCCGAGCAGGAACATCGGCGGCGAAGAGCGCTCCACCACGTGAAGGCAGTCCAGAAAAAGCGCGGACGGCGGTAGCCTCCTCGGTTCGATCGGGGGACGGGTGGACATCGGGCGCCGGCGCGGGCCACCGGAAGGAACGAGCGGATGCTGAGAGATCTTCGCGAGGTGGCGGACGGTGCCGGACGAGACTTCCTCCTGACGTGGCGGAGCCTGACGCTGACGGACCTCGTCTACAAGCTGGTCGCCCTCGCGATCCTCTCCCCGGCCACGGCCCTCTTCGTCCGATTCCTCATGATGCGGAGCCACGCCGCCGCCCTCACGGACGCCGACATCCTCCTCTTCTTCGTGAACACGCCCAGGGGCCTGGCGGCCCTCTTCATCGGCGGCGCCCTCCTCATTACCATCTCCATCCTGGAGGTGGCCTGCCTCATGGGGATCGGCTTCGCGGGGAAGGAGAAGGCTCGCCTGGGGATGGCGAGGGCCCTCACCTTCGGCGCCGTCAAGGCCCAG
>JAKAJA010000455.1 GCA_021814085.1 Acidobacteriota bacterium
CCTCTTCTGCCGGGTGGCCTGTTATTACCACGATATCGGCAAGATGCTCTTTCCCTCCTATTTCGTCGAAAACCAGCAGCCCGGCCAGAACCCGCACGACAAGCTTCAGCCCAGAATCTCCGCCCTCATCGTGTCCGCCCATGTGAAGGAGGGAGTGGCCATCGCCCGGCAGTACCACCTGCCCCAGGCGATCCTGGACGTGATCCCTCAACACCACGGGACGCGGCGCATCAGCTATTTCATGGACAAGGCCCTCACCATGGTGGACCCGGAGAAGGAATCCATCAACGAATCCGATTTCATGTACGGCGGCCCCAAACCCAAGACGAGGGAAGCGGCCATCGTGATGCTCTCGGACGCCGTGGAGGCCGGGTCCAGGGTGCTCAGAGACCCGTCCCACGGCCGCCTCCACTCCCTCGTGTCGGAGATCGTGGCCCGGGTCGTGGCGGAGGGGCAGCTATCCGACTGCAACCTCACCTTCAAGGACCTGGCAAAGGTCGAGGATGCCTTCTACCAGATCCTTCTGGGTGTATTCAGCAAGCGCATCTCTTACCCCGGCTACACCTTCGACAAGGAGCCCAACCATGAGGCGACGCGAGGTCCGGTTGCATTGCCGCCTGCCAAGGCCGGCCATCCATAAGGACGAGATCGCCGCATTTGTCCTGGACGTGCTGGACCGGCTGGAGTTGGACGGGGAGGTGGGGGTCAAGTTTTGCTCCGATCCCACCATGGCCACCTACAACCGCAAGTACAGGGGGAAGAGCGGGCCCACGGACGTCCTCTCCTTCCCGGACGGGTCCGTGGACCCCGAGGGCCTCGCCTACATCGGGGACATCGTCATCGCCGTCCCCGTGGCGGCCCGGCAGGCCAAGGAGGCGGGGCACCCCCTTTCGGCGGAATTGAAGATCCTCCTCCTCCACGGGATCCTGCACCTGGCGGGCTACGACCACGAGACCGATTCGGGGACCATGAACCGAAAAGAGCGCTCCCTCCGGAAGGAGTGGGGGCTGTGAAGAGATGGCGAATGGTGAATTGCGAATGGCGAATGTAAAGAGACAAGAAATGGGGAGCGGAGGAGCGGGCGTGAAGCGGGGATCAAAGCAGGAAGGAACGGTCTTGAATTTTCCCCCCTTAGCAGCCACCTCGCGGTGTGCCCTATCTGCGCCTCTGGTTTCTGAGCCGCCATTGGCTTCTCCTCTCTTCGGTGAGAGTTTCATCTTTCCCAATTCCCAATTCGCAATCTGCAATTCGCAATCACCAATCCACCATTCACCATTCGACATTCGACATTCCCCATTTCGTTCCGGGCTTGCCCCATGATGGTCCTCCTGCTCGCTGTTGATCTGGTTGCCCTGTTCCTCCTCCTCCTCGTGCGGTCGAGCCTGAACGGCCTTTCGGCCATGGCGGTGAGCAAACTCTCCGAGGAGGAGACCCCCATGGCCCACTGGGTGCGGGCATTCCGCAACCGGCGCCTGGCCTACCGCCTCACCCTCCAGTTCTCCCTCCTCCTCACGGCGATGTCCGCGGCGTTTCTCCTCGCGGGGATCCTGTCGGCCGGCAAGGCGGCCCACCCGCTGGCCTGGAGCTTCGGGGCCGCGGTGGCCTGCGTGCTCGTGCTCGGCGCTGCGGCACAGGTCGCGGCGGCTTTCAACCCGGAGCGCGTCCTCCTCTACACCCTCCCCGTCCTCCGCATATTCCTCTTCCTGCTCGGGGCATTCACTATCCCTCTCGCGGCCCTCCTGTCACGGCAGCTCAGCGCCTACCGGGAGCGGCAGGAGCAGGAAGACGAGGATAAGGAGGAGGAGATCTCGGCCCTCATCCACGTGGGACAGAGCGAGGGCATCCTCGAGAAGGAAGACTCGGTCCTCATCCGGGGGGTCATGGAGTTCGGTGACACGGTGGCGCGGGAGGTCATGACGCCACGGACCGACATGGTATGCGCCCCCGCTTCCACGTCCCTCAAGGCCGCGGCAGAGCTCATGGCGAAGGCACGCCACACGCGCATCCCCATCTACGAGGGCCAGGTGGACAACGTGGTGGGAGTGGCCTACCTGAAGGATTTCCTCGCGCTGGTCCTGGCCGGCGAGGGGGACCGCCCCGTCTCCGACTTCGCGCGCCCCGTCCCGTTCGTCCCCGAGAACAAGCCCATTTCGGCGCTCCTGCGCGAGTTCCAGGCGCAGAAGCTCCAGCTCGCCATCGTCGTTGACGAGTACGGCGGCGTGGACGGGCTCGTCACCACGGAGGACCTCGTGGAGGAGATCGTGGGGGAGATTCAGGAGGCCGACGAGTTTGACGAAGGACCGTTCCATGAGGTCTCCCCGGGCATCGTGGAAGCCCAGGGCAGGGCGTCCCTTTCCGACTTGGCCGAGCGCCTGGGGGCGGATCTCCCCGAGGGCAACTACGACTCCGTGGCGGGCTGGATCACCACGTCCCTCGGGGCCATCCCGCACCAGGGCCAGCACCTGGACTTGGACGGCGTCTCGGTGGATGTTCTCTTTGCCGATCGCCGCCGAATCCACAAGGTGCGGGTGAGCGTTCTGAAGAGCGCGGAGGGGAAGGAGGAGGAGCCCACTGGAGATTAGGCGCGCGCCCTGAACAGGATGCCCCGCTTTTCCCCTCCCCCTTCTCCCCTTCGCCCTTTCCCCCGTTCCGTCCCTTTGGAGGTTCCCATGTCTCACGTGATCGTCGAGATCTCCTTCGTCCCCCTCGGGGTCGGTACGTCCCTGTCCAAATTTGTCGCGGAGTCTCTGAGGCTGATCCGCGAGAGCGGCCTCCCCCACGAGTTCCACTCCATGGGAACCAACGTGGAAGGGGAGTGG
>JAKAJA010000456.1 GCA_021814085.1 Acidobacteriota bacterium
GTTGGAGACGGCGGAGAGGAATGTGGACTTTCCCGCGTTGGGAAGCCCCACGAGGCCCACATCGGCCAGGAGCTTCAGCTCGAGGCGGACCCAGAACGCCTCCCCCTCACCACCGGGCTCGAATTCGCGTGGGGCCTGGTGGGTGGAACTCTTGAACCGGGCGTTTCCACGGCCGCCCTTCCCACCCTTGGCCACGATGAACCGCTGGCGGGGCTCAACGAGGTCCGCCAGGGGAGTATCGCCTTCCTCGGGGAGGACCACCGTGCCCAGGGGAACGGGGATGACGAGATCTTTGCCCGAGGAACCCGTCTTGAGGCTCCCCTGGCCCGCCTTGCCCTTGTCGGCCGCGAAGGATTTCTTGTAGCGGAATGCGATGAGGGTTCGCACCTGGGGCCGGGCCACGAGGATGACGCTTCCCCCTCGCCCGCCGTCACCGCCGTCCGGGCCGCCACGCGGGACATACTTCTCCCGACGAAAGCTCACGGACCCAGAACCTCCGTGGCCTGCACGCACGAAGATTCGGGCGGAGTCCAGATACATGCGTCGTGGGCTTACTGCGGAGCGACGATGTCCACGAAGAGGCCCAGCTTCCCACGGTGACGGAATCCAACTACGCCGTCCGCCGTCGCGAAGAGGGTGTCATCGCTTCCGCGTCCAACCTGGATGCCGGGCTTGAACGGGGTCCCCCGCTGCCGAACCAGGATGGTCCCCGCCGTAACGAATTGGCCGCCAAAACGCTTGACGCCCAGGCGCTGGGCGTTGCTGTCGCGGCCGTTGCGGGAGCTACCTTGACCTTTTTTATGTGCCATGGGGATCTCCGAATCAGGCCTTGTCGATGCTCAGGATCTGGACCTCGGTGAAGGGCTGGCGATGGCCGCGCAGTTTCTTGTACTGCTTGCGGCGCTTCTTGTGGAAAACGAGCACCTTGCGGCGCTTCCCGTCCGCCAGAACCTTGCCCGAAACCTTATAGCCGCCCTTCTGGCCGGCCGTCCAGACCTGGTCGCCATCCACGACCAACAGGGCGGGCAGTTCCACGTCCGCGCCCGCCTCCTGGCCGAGCTTCTCCAACTTCACTTTCTCGCCGGCGGCCACTTTGTACTGCTTTCCGCCGCTTTGGATAATCGCGTACATACCCACCTCCAGCCGTGCAATCAACTATTATACACACTAAACACTTGACCGTCAATCCCGACGGGGCCGCTCCGGTTCGGGGCCGCCGAGGCGGCGGACGGGCAAGCGCACTCGCCACGGGGCGGATGCCAAGTTGACAGTGGGGGGGACCGTGCTAGACTCGCCTCGGAGGGCCCCTTGATCGCCGCTTGTCCGTCATGCCAAAAGAAATTCCGGGTCGAGGACAAACATTTCGCCGGCAAAGACCGGTTCCTGTTCAATTGCCCGGCCTGCGGCGGACCCATCGAGGCCTTGAAGCCGGGAGGGGCGGTCGCTGCCAGCGGTGACCCCCCCACGACCCAGAAGGTGAAGCGGGTGGAGGCCACTTGGACCGGGGCCGACGTCCCCGAGGCCGAGCTCCTCGCCCTTCCCTCGGGGAAGCGGATTTCGGTGGCGGTCCTCCAGGGTGCGGACTCGGGGAACATCTTCGCCGTGGACAAGCCCATCGTCCTCATCGGGCGCGCCGAGGCCGACATCATCCTCAACGACAGCGAGGTCTCCCGCCACCATGCTCGCCTGGAATTCAAAGGCCTGAACGTGCAACTGAGAGACCTTAAGAGCACCAACGGCACCTACCTCAACGAGCAGCGCATCAGCGTCACCAGCCTGAGCAACCAGAGCGAGTTCCGCGTGGGGGCCACAACCCTCATGCTCATCCTCACGGACGAGATGGAATAGACCAGGAAACCCCATGCCCGAGACCATCTTCGTGGCCATGTCGGGGGGCGTGGACTCGTCCGTCGCCGCGCTCCTCCTCGTGGAAAAGGGATACCGCGTCGTCGGCGTGACCCTTCGCCTGTACGACTCCTGCGGGGCTCCCGCGGCCCGGGGCTGCTGCGCCCTGGAGGACGCGGTGGATGCCAGGGACGTGGCCAAGACCCTCGGCATCGAGCACCGCATCCTAGAGTACCAGGGACCATTCAAGGCCCTGGTCATCGACCCCTTCGTGAGGGCCTACGCCGAGGGGCGCACGCCCAACCCCTGCATTCTCTGCAACGAGAGGGTCAAGTTCGGGGCCCTCTGGGAGTACGCCACCAGTCAGGGGGCGGACCTCCTCGCCACGGGGCACCACGCCCGCCTCATCCCAAGGGGGACGCAGGTGGACCTGCGGCGGGCCGAAGACGGGGCCAAGGACCAGTCCTACGTCCTGTTTCCCATGACCTTGGACCACCGCCGACGCACCCTGCTGCCCGTGGGTGAGATGACCAAGGAGGACCTCCGCGACAAGGCCCGGGAGGCGGGCCTCCCCACCGCCGACAAGCGGGAGAGCCAGGACATCTGCTTCGTGGGGGAGGGATCCTACGCCGATTTCGTCGAAAAATCCCTCCCGGCCGCAAGGCCCGGGGTGGTGCGGCACATGGACGGCCGGATCCTCGGCCGGCACGAGGGGATCCACCGGTTCACCGTGGGGCAGAGGCAGGGGCTTGGCATCCCCTTCAACGAGCCCCTCTACATCGTGGCCATCGAGCCCGAGACGGGGGAGGTCGTGGTGGGGCCCAGGGCCGCCCTGGACACCCCCCGATTTCTGGTCGAAGGGTGGAACTGGCACATTCCCGACCGGGAGCGCCCCGCCATCGCCGACGTCCAGGTCCGCTACCACCAGGCGCCCGGGGAGGCCTGGCTCGTTGAGGCGGGCGAAGGGCTGAT
>JAKAJA010000457.1 GCA_021814085.1 Acidobacteriota bacterium
CGAGGGCGATATTCTCCGATATGGCCTGGGCCTCTTTTCGGCCTTGGCATTTTGGGAGGCGGAGGGATGGCCGCGGCGCCCCCATCCCGGCGAATGGGCGATGGGTGAAGACGGCATGCCCGCCCTTTCCGGTTATGGGACCGCTCCTCGGGAGAATGGAGAAGAGGGGACGGCGAATCCGGTCCTCTCCCACGCCGCCCTCCTGGCGCGCCTCCTCGGGGCGAAACGGACGGAAGTGGGCATCTCCCGGACCCCTGTTCCCCGCCGCCACAGATCCGCCGCCGGATGGAACGAGTGGTTCTCCAATCTCGTGGGTGAAGATGGCACCTCGTCCGCGCGCGCAGGCCTCCTGGGTCTGTGGGAGCTGGCGGACCGGTCGGGATTCAAGCCCGGGATCCCGTCCGCTTGGGGCATCGGGTTCACGTGGTCTCCATCACCCAGCCTATCCGCGGGCATTCAGACCTTCTGCTGTCCGAACCCGCTAGCCCTGTCGGCCGCGCTGGCCGCGTGGACCGAAGGGGGAGAGGAGGCCCTCCGGCCGGTCCATGTCCCGGACATCACCCCCTATCCCTTCTCCGCCCTCGAACCACTGGCCGCGGCAGCCCTCGGAGAGGAGACGTCGGCGAGCGTCTGGATGCGCGACCACCTCGGGGGTGGTGAGGCGACACTGGTCCGCGCCCTCCGCGATCTCCTGGAAGGGTCCCATGGGTGGCTCCTTTGGCCCGCGGTCGCCGTGGACGAGGCAAGCCTGAAGGTCCTCGGCCGCGCCTCTTCGGAGGCAGGCGTCCCCGTCCTACTGCTGGAGTGCGGCGAGGGTTCTCGGGCAGGGGCGGCCCCAGCTGGAGAGCCTTCCGGCGTCCATCTCCTCTGGCTCCCGCCGCGGGCGCAGGCGTGGTACCTCGAACACGCGGAGGCGCTTCTCGGGTCCAATCTCCATGAGATTCTCGCCGGCCTGGCGCACGTTCCCGCGGACCAGCCGCGGGGCGGAGGCCCGCTCCTCCCGCCCCTGCCAGCGGACATGGCCGCTCCAGCGCGAGGGTTCCTGGGGAGCGGGCGGGGAAGGGGACCGGCGCGCTCGGCGGGAACGCCGGCCGCCCTGGCGCGTGGAGGCCGCCTCGCTGACCTCCTGGTCGCGGCCCGTCGGATGAAGAGCGAGGTGGAAGAACATGCCGAGGGGCTCTTTTGGGAGGGGGCCGCCCAGTGCCTCATGGGCCAGCCGGCCCTGGCGCTCCAGGCCTGGCGGTCCGAGGCGCCAGCCCCCGGAACGGAAGGCCGCCTCGCCGTTTTCAGGACCAGGGCCCACGATTGGCTCCAGGACCGGCGGGCGGCCAGGAAGGCCCTCGATGAGGCCCGGAAGCTTGGGCTGACCGAGGAGGACGCCATGCAGGCGGAACTCGCCCACGGGCAGCTCCTATGGGTGGAAGGTAAGGGGGCGGAGGCCGAGAAACGGTTCACCGCTTTGGTCCGCACCGCCGCCGATGGAAACGTTAGAGCCCAGGCTCTATGCCACTTGGCGACTTTTCTCCTCCTCGCCAACCGTCCCGCGGAGGCCCTCGTCCGGCTCGAGGAGGCCACGTACGCCCTCCCGGAACCTCCCGAGCCGCTCACCGAATTCCTCCTGGCCCACCGTACGGGCCTCGCGCTCCGGAAGACGGGGGACTTTAACCGTGCCCTGGCGTATTTCGAATCAGCGCGCGGGGTGGCGGCGGGCTGCGGCTTCCGGTCACTGGAAGCCTGGGCCGAGTGCGAAGCGGGAAATGCCCTCTGCCAGCTCCGTCGGTTCGCCGAGGGAGAGGCCGCCTACCGCCGTGCGGAAGAGGGGGCCGCGGGCCTGGGGCTTCATGCCCTTCGCGAGTCGGCGCGGTTCGACTTGGCCCTGTGCCAGGTGGACTCGGGGAATCTGACCCCCGCGGAGCGGACGTTCCAGGCGGCCGTTGACCGCACGGAGGAGGGCTGCACCCCGGTGTCGCGCGCCGTGGACTGTTACTGGCTCGGGGTCGTGCGTTACCAGAGGGGGGACTTCCCCGGCGCCCTCGATCTCGTGGAGCGAGGCTTGGAGGCCCTGGGTGAGCTCCGGGATCCCGAGGTGCGACTGCCGCTCCTCGTCCTTCGCGGGGAGATCCTCTTCTCCACGGGCCAGTTCCGCAAGCTTGGCTTCCTCCTCAAGACGCTGGAGTCGGAACTGCGCGAGGAGAGTGAACCCAACGACCGCCTCGCGGCCATGGCCCTCAAGCGGATCGCGGCCTCCAGGGGTGAGGGGGCTTTCACCGAAGCGCACCTGAGGGCCGCCGAGGAGTTCTCGGAGAAGGCCTCCATGAGCCACCGGGCCCACTGGTGGCTCCTCTCGGCCCAGGCAGCCAAAGAGAACCAACTCCCCATGTTGGAACAAGCATGGCGCATGGCGAGGGAGGCGGGCAACGCCCACCTGGCCTGCCGGGCCCTCTGGGCCATGGCCGAGCTGGGGTCAGTACCCACGCTCCTAGAGGCGGACCGGTCCTGGCTATCGACGTTTATCACACGGAACCGATTGCGGGGCGTGGAACGAAATCTTTTGCCGCACCTCGGGCTGCTTCCGCCCAGTGCCCCCGAGGCGGCGCGGGATGTGCCGGAGCACCTGGTCCTCCTGGCGCGCGCGGAAAAGGACGCGGCCCAGACCCTGGACGATGTCCTGATGAGGGTCGGTGCCTCCTGCGGATGCATGCTGAAACCTGGACGAGGCCCCTCGTGGTGGGGCGAGGGGCCGGCCGAGGTGCGCCGCTTCCTCGCCGACTCGGCTGGCCTAGCCGGCGAGGTTCGCGTGAATGGCGGATCGG
>JAKAJA010000458.1 GCA_021814085.1 Acidobacteriota bacterium
GAGGACCGGTTCAAGGCCATGATGAAGGGGGCCTGGACCAAAGGCTACATCGCCATGCTGGAGCGGCCCGAGCGCGAGTCCTTCCAGAAGCGGGACAAGGTCATGGACACCCTCGCCTTCCGCCCGGGAGAGCGAGTGGCCGACGTGGGGGCCGGCTCCGGGTACTTCACCATCCCCGTGGCCAAGGCCGTGGGGCCCTCGGGGGTGGTCTTGGCCATCGACGTGATGCAGGAGATGCTCGACTACATCGCCAAGCGCCTCCAGTCGGAGAAACTCCATAACGTGAAACTCCAGAAGGTTCCCCCGAATGACCCGCTGCTCCCCACCCACGGGGTGGATACGATTTTGATGGTGGATACGCTCCACTACATCCAGGACCGACCGGCCTATGCCAAGAAGCTCGCCGCGGGGCTCGCACCGGGAGGGAGGCTCGTCGTCATCGACTACACCCCCAAACCCTGGGCCGAGCGCCCCTGGGGACCTCCCCCGGAACAGCAGATCTCCCGCGAAACGGTGGACAAGGACATGGCCGCCGGGGGGCTCAAGGTGGCAAGGGCCTACGACTTCCTCCCCGAACAGTACTTCGTGGTTTACACGGCGGTGGGAAATTTAGGGGCGGCACCTCACTAGCGGCTCCTTGAACGTGCCCGCAATTGCTGGCCCCGCCGGCGCGACCGCGCCGACGCGGCAATCCTTCTGCCAACTTGGCAGGCCATCGCGACGCGGCGCCAGCCCCGCTTGGCCCCTCAAATCGATTTCCTTCGCACGCTTTCACCGGAACGTATCCTGTCCTCAGCACACCAGCGGCGAGGCTTGGAGCCCCTTGGCATCCCTATCGGGAGGGCGCTTCGCGTCTCCCGCCTTCAACGCCGATCCAAGTTCGGCGATAGCGGCTTGTCTTCTGGCACGGCTTTTTCATTAGACCGGTTTAGTTAGGAGGTAAGACCATGAGAGCTCGTCTGAAACAAATGATGGGTTTGGCGGCCATTTTCGCCTCCATGGGCCTCGCGCCTGCTGCCTTCGCTTCTTCCGCAGCCACCGCTCCGAAGTCCATCGAGGTCAATGGCCAGATCGAACACTTGAAGGTTGACACCAGTCATCATGGGACCATTTCCAGGCTGGGCCTGGTGACCCCCGAGGGCCAGGTGTACCTCCTTCTCCCCACGAAAGCATCGAGCGCCGCCTTCAACAAGGCCGAGAGCCTGGCGGGCCGGGACGACTGGGCCACGGTGAGCGGCGTGGTGAGCCGGCGCGACGGCTTCAGTGCCTTGGAGGTCGGGGAGGTCACCAAGCGCTAACCCTCTCGTGTAACACCACCGGGGCGAGGCGGCCGGCCATCCGGTCCGCCTCGCCCTTTGTTTGCTCCTCCCTGGAATAGTCGCGCTTTGCGCGGAGTCCTGCGGAGGGAATTGCCGCGACTTGGCGGGCAGCGCGCGATCACTCAAAACTCTCAGGAGTTGGCCAACTCATGGTCAAGGGGGCGCCGTTTTCAAACCAAGCTGGATCACCAGGCGGGCGTCCTCCACGTCAGCTTTGCCCAAGCGTCCCTTGCCGTCCTTGAAGACGAGGCTCCGGTCTCCGGCGGACACGGGACTCAGGGTCGGGTCGAGCCTCTGGATGAGGTTTTTGAGGGCTTCCCGGGCCGCCTGGCCGGAGGGGTACTCCGCGACGATGAGGGTGTGGACTTCCCCGCCCCTCCCCTTGTAATCGCCACACACGGCTGTGGCCTTCCGCTCCAGGAGAAGGACGTCGCCTTCGCCGAGTGTCACGATGGCCTGCAGGCCGATGGGCCCCCGCACGATGCGCACGGAGCGGGGTTCGAGCCCTTCCTTTGGGAGGAGGGCCAAGCAGGGGGGGGGCTCGGCGGCAGGAATCTTGTCCGCCACCGCGCGCCCTGCGGCAGTGAGGACCTTCGCTAACCCGGGCGAGGCTTCTGGGCTCGTGGCCACCACGTAGTAGCGGCCCTTCACCAGGAGGATCTGGTTGCGACCCACCGTGTGGCGCTCGGCCAGGTCCTTGTCCGGGGTCTCCTGACCGCAACTCGCGAGGTAGATGCCGAGAGCCGCGGCGGAGTCGCGCATACGGTAGATATCCAGCGAAATGGTCTCGGGGCCCCGCCGGTAACGCTGGACCGTGCAGGCCTCGAAGCCCATCTCCAGGAAGGCTTCGCCGCCACCGTCGATGTGGTCGTACAGGGCCTCGCCCTCGTAGACCTTCGCCATCCCTTCCCTGGCCCAACCCGAGGCGAACCCGTCGGGCGGGAGCATGGGCCCGTCACCCGCGGCTTTCACGACCACGCTCATGACCAGTGTTGCCGCCATCATCGCGAACCATCTCATGGGTCGGTCCTCACACCTTGTACAGCCTAATTTTCGCGGGGTCCCCGATGCCGAGCCCGAGGGTCTGGGCGTAGTCCAGGTAGTCGGTAAAACGCGGGTGCTCGTTCACCTTCACCCCCATGGCCTTCCGCTTGGCCACCATCTGCTCCTGCCCCACCCGGTCCAGGGCGAAGGGGTCCGTGGCGAAGTAGAGAGAATGGTTGGGGTACCAGAACTGTTCGTTGGGCATGGGGCCGCCGTCGTACTGCCCCCGGATGCCGTCGGTGATGTTGAGGATGAGCTTGTCCCTCACCCAGGGCGCGGCCAGAACCTCCGCGCAGACCTTGAAGAAGAGGGGCTGGTGGAGGCGCCCCGTGTTGCAGATGGCGCCGTACCCCAGGTTCTTGGTGGCCATGGATACGCCGTTGCCCGTGTTTTTGAAGGCCGCCAGGTTGATGATCTTGGTGAGCCGCTCCGTGACGAGCTTGCCG
>JAKAJA010000459.1 GCA_021814085.1 Acidobacteriota bacterium
GGTCTTCGGGCACGTTGGCAATCGGGCGGAACCCGTGTATAATCACCAGTCTGGTCGGGGCGTAGCGCAGCCTGGTAGCGCACCTGGTTCGGGACCAGGGGGCCGCTGGTTCAAATCCAGTCGCCCCGACCAAACAAAGGCAAAACGCAGCGGGTTCCTGCTGCGTTTTCTTTTTGGGCGATGCTTTGAAGGGCGGGAGGCGCCCTGGTTTTGCCGCGAGAGCGCGACCGAAGAGGGAGTGCTCGCAGCGGGGCAAGACCGGGCGAGGGACCCGCCCCGGGTCCCGTAGGGCGGCTGAGGGGCCTGGATGTCACTGGGGCAAGGCCGCGCGCGCGGCGCCTGGCGAGCAGGACAAGGGGGCCGACCGACGACAGGGTGATGCCCTTTCTAGGGAGGCCAACGCCGTCATGCGAAGCCCGCCGCCCGCGCCCGAAGGGACGGGGCTGGCCGGGCGCCTGGCTTTGTCAGCTCGCTCATCCGATGACACCGCATCGGCCTTCGCTTGCTTCCTCGCCATGCATCCCGGCCAGCCTCCGTCGCGGCCATGCACCAGCGGCGTCCAGGCTCCTGAACGGAGGCGCCGGACTCCGACGGCGCCGAGGCTCCTAGCCGCCATAGGGACCAAATCCAGTCGCCCCGACCAAAGCATTCAAAGAGGGGGGCTCTGCCCCCCTCCTTGCGTTTCGCTCCCTTCGGTCACTCCACCGACCTCCCTCCGCATCAGGGTGGCCTCCGCGCGGGCAAAGCCCGTCGCTCGGCCGCTTCTTCTCAAGTCGCAACCCAAAGTGGACCGACCGCGTTTTCTTTTTGGGCGATGCTTTGAAGGGCGGGAGGCGCCCTGGTCTTGCCGCGAGAGCGCGCCCGAATATGGATCGCAGCTTGGCAAGAGAAGGGTTGACACCCGGTGGAGCGGGAGGCCATACTGCCTGTATAAATCGCCTGATGGCGATATGAGGGAGATGTCCGCATGCTCAAAGAAACGGAGAAGCTACTCAAGGCCGCTGGGGACCGGACCAGGCTCCGCATCCTGAAGATGCTGGAGCATGGCCCGCTGTGCGTCTGTCAGATCGTCGCGACCCTGAAGCTCTCCCAGTCCACGGTGAGCAAGCATCTTTCCATCCTCTGCGCCTCCGGGCTGGCCGAAGACGAGTCCCGGGGGAAGTGGACCTTCTACAGGCTGGCCAAGCCCCGGGCGGGGGAGGCCAGGCGGCTGCTCTCCGTCGTGCGCTGCTGCGCTGGGGAGGACCCCGTGGTTGCCAGAGACCTGTCGAGAGTCATGGGAGAAAAGGTCCGCTCCCTGTCCCGATGCTGCCCGCCGCGTCGCGGCATTAGAAAGGGCGGCCAATGACCGCGGGAACGGTGCGAAAGCTCTCCTTCCTGGACCGCTTCCTGACCCTCTGGATCTTTTCGGCCATGCTTGCGGGAGTGGCCATCGGGCATTTCTTCCCGGGGGCCGAAGGGGTGATCGGGATATTCCAGGTGGACACGACCAACCTGCTCATCGCCGCCGGCCTCATCCTCATGATGTACCCGCCGCTCGCCAAGGTCCGTTATGAAGAGCTGGGAGACGTCTTTCGGAACTGGCGAGTCCTGGGACTGTCCCTCGTGCAGAACTGGGTGGTCGGTCCCGTCCTCATGTTCGCGCTGGCGGTGGTGTTCCTGCGTGGCTATCCCGACTACATGGTGGGGTTGATCCTCATCGGCCTGGCACGCTGCATCGCCATGGTCATCGTCTGGAACGAGCTGGCCAGCGGGGACACGGAATACTGCGCGGGGCTGGTGGCGTTCAACAGCGTCTTCCAGGTCCTTTTCTACAGTGTGTACGCGTGGTTCTTCATCACCGTCCTGCCTCCGCTGGTGGGCCTCAAGGGCATGGAAGTCCACGTGAGCATGGGGCAGATCGCCAAGAGCGTGTTCATCTACCTGGGTATCCCCTTCCTGGCGGGCATGTTCACGCGCCTCATTCTCGTGAAGGCCAAGGGAAAGACTTGGTACCACGAGGCCTTCATTCCGAGGATCAGCCCCATCACTCTCGTGGCCCTCCTGTTCACCATCCTCGTCATGTTCAGTCTAAAGGGCCAGGCCATCGTGCGAATCCCGCTGGATGTTCTGCGGATCGCCGTGCCCCTGCTGGCCTACTTCGTGGTTATGTTTCTGGCCAGTTTCTGGATGGGCAGGAAGGCCGGTGCCACTTATCCCCAGACCGCCACCCTCTCCTTCACCGCGGCCAGCAACAATTTTGAGCTGGCCATCGCCGTCGCCGTCGCCGTGTTCGGAATCCAATCGGGTGAGGCCTTCGCGGCGGTGATCGGGCCTCTCGTCGAGGTGCCCGCGCTCATCGGATTGGTGAACGTTGCCCTTTACTTCCGGCGCCGGTACTTTGGCGGCGCGCCGGAAGCGCCGGCCTGAGAGCGGATGGCGCGTCCTCGGCCGCCTAGCGTGCAGCGCCCGGCCGTCGTTGAAGGAGGTGGGGTTCCTGAGGGGACGCGTCAGGTTCCTCCCGTTTCGGGCTCCAAAGTTGGGCCTGTTGACAGATATTCAAATATGCGGATAATAGGATATGATGGGAGTGGCCCATGGCCGATGTGCTCAAGCAGAAAGCGCGGCTGTTCCGGGACCTGGGCCATCCGGCGCGCCTGAAGATTCTCTGCATCCTGGCCCGCGAGGGGCGGCAGTGCGTGTGCCGGATGCTGCCCGAACTGGAGGTCCCCCAGCCCACCCTCTCGCGGCACCTGGCCGTCCTGAGGGGTCACGGGCTCATCGAGGACGAGCGGGAGGGCACCATGGTCTTTTACCGGATCACC
>JAKAJA010000460.1 GCA_021814085.1 Acidobacteriota bacterium
GGGGACCGCCATGACGTTGCCGATCTTGAAGTCCTCCTTGAGCTTGGGGAGGATCTCCTTGTCGTACCGTTCTTTCAAACGCGGAACCGTCTTCATGGGTCTGCCCCTACTCCTGCACCGCGCCGCATTTCTTGCAGGCGCGAACCTTCCTACCGCCCTCGAGCGTCTTCGACCCCAAGCGGGTAGGCTCTTTGCACTCCTTGCAGACGACCATTAGAACGGAGAGGCCCAGGGGCGACTCGCGCTCCAGGATTCCCCCCTTGATGTTCTTCTGAGGGTTCGCCTTGGTGTGCCGCTTCACGAAATTCACGTTCTCGACCAGGGCCCGTCCCTTGGTGAGGTCCACGTTCACGACGCGTCCCCGCTTGCCCTTTTCGCGGCCAGAGATGACGAAGACCTGGTCGTTTTTCTTGATCCGGTTGCGCACGGCGGCCCTCCTCAGATCACTTCCGGGGCGAGGGAGAGGATCTTCATGAAGCGCTTCTCCCTCAGCTCCCTGGCCACGGGGCCGAAGACGCGGGTGCCCACGGGCTCACCCTTGTCGTCCACCAGGACCGCGGCGTTGTTGTCGAATCGGATGTAAGAGCCGTCGCGGCGCCGGGTTTCCTTGACGGTCCGCACGACGACCGCCTTGACGACCTTGCCCTTTTTCACGTTCCCCTGAGGCGCCGCTTCCTTGACGGAGCAGGTGATGACGTCGCCCAGGCCCGCGTAGCGTCCGGCGGTGGAGCCGCCGCGCATGCGGATGCAGGCGATCTTTTTGGCGCCCGAGTTGTCCGCCACCTGAAGAATTGTTCCCATCTGGATCATGGCTTGCTCCTGTGGCGCCTCAGCGGGCCTTTTCGAGGACCTTCTTCACGGCCCAGTTCTTGTCGCGGCTCAGGGGGCGGGTCTCGATGATGAGGACCTTGTCCCCCACGCCGCACTGGTTGCTCTCATCGTGGGCCTTGAAGCGGGAGGTTCGCTTGATGACCTTCCCGTAGGTGGCGTGGAAGATGCGGCGCTCCACGCGGACCACCACGGTCTTGTCCATCTTGTCGGACACCACCAACCCGATCTTCGTGGCCCTCTTTGGACGGACGGCCTGATTTTCTTTCCCTGTCATCGTCAACTCCCTTGGGTCGTTCGCTGCTTTTCGGCGAGGACGGTCTTGATCCTGGCCAAGCCGCGGCGGTAGGCGCGGATGACCGAGGGGTTGCCGATCTGCCCGGAGGCGAGCTGGAACCGCAGCTTCATGAGGTGCTCGGTGATCTCGCGGCTCTCGCCCTTGAGCTCCTCCACGGTGAGATCCCGCACCTTGGCGGAACGCTTGAGGTCAGCTGGCTTAATCATCGCGAGAACTCCTGTTCCTTGCGGCTAACGAACCGCGTCTTCATGGGCAGCTTGTGGGCCGCGAGGCGGAAGGCGGCCTGGGCCGTCTCCACGTCCACGCCCTCGAGCTCGAAGAGGATGCGGCCCGGCTTGATCACGCACACCCAGCCCTCGAGGTTGCCCTTGCCCTTGCCCATGCGGGTTTCGAGCGGCTTCTTGGTGTAGGGCTTGTCGGGAAATATGCGGATCCAGAGTTTGCCCCCGCGCTTGACGTGGCGGTTGATGGCCACGCGGCTCGCCTCGATCTGGCGGTTGGTGACCCAGCACGCCTCGAGGGCCATGAGGCCGAAATCCCCGAAATCCACGTGGGCTCCGCCCTTGGCGGGGCCGCTCCGGCGCCCTCTCTGCTGCTTCCTGAACTTGACTTTCTTCGGCATTAACATGGCGCACTATCTCCCGGAGAGAGGGCTACTTGCCCACCTTCACGCCCTTGTAGATCCAGACCTTGATCCCGATGACGCCGTAGGTCGTGTGCGCCTCGGCGAAACCGTAGTCGATATCGCTGCGGAGGGTCTGGAGCGGCAAGCGGCCTTCCAGGTACCACTCGGAGCGCGCGATCTCGGCGCCGTTCAGCCGGCCCGCGACGCGGATCCTGACGCCCAGCGCCCCGAACTTGCTGGCCATCTCGATGGCGCGCTTCATGGCGCGGCGGAAGGCCACACGCTTGGTGAGCTGGAGGCCGATGGATTCGGCGACGATCTGGGCCTCGATCTCGGGCCTGTGGATCTCGTCGATCTTGATGTAGACCTCGCGGCCCATTCGCCGCTGGATCTCTTCCTTGAGCCGGTCCACCTCGGCGCCCTTCTTGCCGATGATGATGCCGGGGCGGCTGGTGGAAACGGTGATGGTGAGCTTCTTGCCCGCCCGCTCCAGGTCGATCCTGGACACGCCCGCATGCTTCAGCCGCGCCTTCAGCTCTTCCCGCAGCTTGAGGTCCTCATGGAGGAGCTGCTTGTACTCCTTCTTGGCGAACCAGCGGGACTCCCAGTCCTTGTTGAAGCCTACCCGGAAACCTACGGGATGAACTTTCTGACCCAACGCTCACCTCCTGGTATGGTACGGTGGCCTTCCGGCCGCCCCCCGCTACTTCTCTCTCTCGTTCAGACCGATGGTCACGTGGCACTGCCGCCGCACGAACCGGAACGCGCGGCCCATGGGGGCGGGCAGCGTCCGGCGGCGGAATTTGACCGAGGCCCCGTCCACGAAGACGGTGGAGACGTAGAGCTTGTCCACGTCCACCTGGCTCCCCGGCATGCTCTCGGCGTTGGCCACGGCCGTCTTGAGCAGCTTCTGAAGGTCCCGCGCCACGCGCTTCTTCGTGAAGCGGAGGATGGCCATCGCGTCCCCTACGGAACGACCGCGGATCGTGTCCACCACGAGACGGGTCTTCTGGGGGGAGGCGTCTACGT
>JAKAJA010000461.1 GCA_021814085.1 Acidobacteriota bacterium
GCCTATATCGCCGAGCAGGAAGGCGAACCGGTTCACGATGACAGCCGATTTGTAATCGGCGATCCTTCAAAGCTACCGCCTTCTAGGCGGTAGTTGTTTACTGAACCAGTATACGGCCACTGCGCTGAGGAGGTACTCATGCCAGACAAGCGCCTAGTTTTCTGCGTCATGGGGGCGGGGCACGGTGGACTTGCCATGACCGGACACCTGGGTCTGCTCGGCTTTGACGTCAGGCTTTACAACCGCACACGGGCGCGCCTCGAGGCTGTTCTCTCCCGAGGGGGGGTGGAAATCGAGGGCGAAGAGGTCTGCGGCTTTGGGCCCGTCACGGCCGCGTCGGACAAAGCCGAGGACTTAATTGTAGGCGCGGACATCATCATGGTGGTAGTCCCTGCCACGGCTCACCGGTTCATGGCCGAACAGTGTGCTCCGCACCTGTGCGACGGCCAGACGATCGTCCTGAACCCCGGGCGAACGTTCGGAGCCCTCGCGTTCGCCCAGACGCTCCAGGAGCTGGGCTGCACGGCCGACGTCACGATCGCAGAGACCCAGACCTTCATTTACGCCAGCCGCGTGGTGGGCCCCGGCCAAGCCAAGATCTTCCGGGTGAAGAACTCCATCCCCCTGGCCACCGTGAAGGCCCACCGGATTCCTGAGTGCCTGAAGAAGGTCCGCCAGGCTTTCCCGCAGTTCGTACCCGGAGACAGCGTGTTCAAGACCAGCTTCAACAACATCGGGGCCGTGTTCCACCCAGCCCTTATGCTCCTGAACACCGGGTGGGTGGAGGATCCCGCAGACTTCGAGTTCTACTACCAAGGCACGACCGACTCGGTCGCCGTGATTCTCGAGACCCTGGACGCCGAGCGCGTCGCCGTGGCCGCCGCGCTGGGCTTCCAGGCTGTCACCGCCAGGGAATGGCTCTATCTAGCCTATGATGCCGTGGGGAGGGACCTCCATCGCGCGATCCACGCCAACCCTGGCTACCGGGGCATCCTCGCCCCCCACCGGATGGAGATGCGGTACATCACCGAGGATGTCCCTTGCAGCCTTGTACCCATGAGCTCCCTGGCGAGGAAGTTTGGCGTTGCGACCCCCGTGATGGACGCATTCATCACGCTCGCCTCCACCATGCACGGCACGGACTACCGCGCCGCGGGACGCACGGTTGAGCGTCTTGGGATCGCGGACCTGGACCTGAAACAGCTGCGCCTCCTGGCCATCGGGGAGGACCACCGATGAGCGCGCACCGCGGTCTGGTGCTGGGAGCCGCCATCGGGCAGTGCGTCCACGTGGCCGGGCTCGACCATTTCCTCCGCCTCTGCGAGGAGGAAGGCTGGCAGACGCGCAGTCTCGGCGCCGCCGTCCCCCTCGAAACCCTGTTCGCCGAGATTCAGGAGACCCGCCCCGCCCTCGTAGCTGTCTCGTACCGGTTGACGGAGGCCGATGCGGTCCCCCTGTTCGCGGCGCTTCAGGGCGGATCCTCTCGCCTCGGCGAGGACAACCCCCGATGGGTCTTCGGAGGCACGCCTCCTGTCGCCGCTTCGGCCCGTCAGTTCGGGCTCTTCGAGCAGGCGTTCGATGGAACCGAGCCGGTTTCAGAGGTCATTGCGTTCATCCGCGGCAGCGGCCGTCTCGCCCCCGAGGAGGTGTATCCGGACACCCTTCTCGGGAGAGTCGCCTCGCGCTACCCTCGCCCCCTCCTCCGACATCACTACGGCGAGCCCGATCTCCAGAAGACGGTCGCAGGAGCAAGGCGCATCGCTGAGTCGGGCGTGTTGGATGTCCTCTCCATCGGCCCAGACCAGAACGCCCAGGAACACTTCTTCCACCCGGAGGACATGGATGGAAGCCAAGACGGCGCGGGCGGGGTTCCTCTCCGGCGCCCGGAGGACCTGGCAGCCATCTACGAGGCCACGCGGAGTGGAAGTTACCCCCTCGTCCGCTGTTATAGCGGCACGCGCGATCTCATCCCTTGGGCGGAGATGAGCCTCAAGACCATCAGGAACGCCTGGGGGGCTATCCCCCTGTGCTGGTATAGCGTGATGGACGGCCGGAGCAAGGTCCCCTTCCCCGATGCTATCCGCGAGAAGCAAGCCGCCATGCGCTTCTACGCCGAGCGGGCGATCCCCGTCGAGGTCAACGAGTCCCACCAGTGGAGCTTGAGGGATGCCCACGACGCCCTGGCCGTAGCAATGGCGTTTCTCGCGGCCTATAGCGCCAAGCGCCAGGGGGTCCGCCATTACGTGGTCCAGATGATGTTCAACACGCCGCCCTCCACGAGCCCCTCCATGGATTTGGCCAAGATGCTCGCCAAACTCGACCTCATCGCCCAGCTGGAAGGACCTGATTTCGTTACCTTCAGGGAAGTCCGCGCAGGGATCACCAGCCTGCCGACTGATCCCGATGAGGCGAAGGGTCACATGGCGGCCTCCGCAGCGGTCTCCATGGCCCTCAAGCCTCACATCCTTCACGTGGTGGGATTCACGGAGGCGACGCGCGTCGTGGACCCTGGGGCCATCATCGAGAGCTGCCGCATCGCGAGAGGGGCTGCGAGGCTCTGCCTAAAAGGGGTGCCCGACCCGGCCCCCGATCCCGCCGTGCGGGCACGTCGCAGACATCTGGTGTCCGAGGCGCGCCTTATCCTTGCTGCGGTCTCGAGGCTGGGGAACGACAGCGAGGACCCGTGGAGCGACGCGGAGGTCCTTACCCGGGCCATCCGCCAGGGGGTCCTCGACGCGCCCCATTTCCGCGGCAACCCGCACCTTTGCGGGAAGATC
>JAKAJA010000462.1 GCA_021814085.1 Acidobacteriota bacterium
CTTCTCGGGGATCATCCTCGTCCTCACGGTAGTCCTCTTCAAGGTCATCCCCAAGGGCTTCCTGCCCAGCGAGGATACGAGCCGCGCCTTAGTCGCCACGAGGGCCATCGAGGGAGTCTCCTTCGACGCCATGGTGAAACACCACGAGCAGGTGAACCACATCCTCCAGAAGAACCCCGATATCGACGCCTTCTTCTCCACCGTGGGCGGACGGGGTTTCCTGGCCAGCAACCAGGGCATCGCCTTCATCCGATTCAAACCCCGCTCCCAGCGCAAGCTCTCGGTGGACCAGGAGATCGCCAAGCTGCGCCCCCAGCTCTCGGGAATCCCGGGCTACATGGCCTTCATCCAGAACCCTCCCCCCATCCAGATCGGCGGCCGCCCGGGCCAGGCCCAGTACCAGTTCACCCTGCAGGGGTCCAACACGCAGGACCTCTACAAGTACGGCACCCTCTTCGAGGGGAAGATGAAGACCCTGCCCGGGCTCGTGGACGTGGTGAGCGACCTCCTCCTCAAGAACCCCCAGGTGGAGGTGACCATCGACCGGGACAAGGCGGCCACCCTGGGCGTGAGCGCGGCCAGCATCGAGGACACCCTCTACTACGCCTACGGGACGAGACAGATCTCCACGATCTTCGCGCCCAACAACACCTACCAGGTCATCATGGAGGTCCTGCCCGAGTACCAGATGGACCCGAACGCCTTGTCCACCCTCTACGTCCACGCCGCGGGGGGGGAACTGGTGCCCCTCAAGGCGGTGGCCACCCTGGGACAGGACCTTGGACCCCTCGCCATCAACCACACGGGCCAGCTCCCCTCCGTCACGGTCTCCTTCAACCTCAAGCCCGGCGTGGCCATCGGTGACGCGGTGGCGCAGATCCAGAAGCTCGCATCAAAGGTGCTCCCCGATTCCATCTCCACGAGCTTCCAGGGGCAGGCCCAGGCGTTCCAGTCCTCCATGAAGGGCCTCGGCTGGCTCCTCCTCCTGGCGATCCTCGTCATCTACCTCGTGCTGGGCATCCTCTACGAGAGTTTCATCCATCCGCTCACCATCCTCTCGGCCCTTCCCTTCGCTGGCTTCGGGGCGCTGGTGACCCTCCTGATCTTCCGGACGGACCTCTCCATCTACGCCTTCGTGGGCGTCATCATGCTCGTGGGCCTGGTGAAGAAGAACGGCATCATGATGATCGACTTCGCCCTCGAGGCCCAGCGCAAGGAGGGCAAGAGCGCCGAGGAGGCCATCTACGAGGCATGCGTCATCCGGTTCCGGCCCATCATGATGACCACCATGGCGGCCCTTGTGGGCACCCTTCCCATCGCCCTGGGCCTCGGAGCGGGCGCAGAATCCCGCCGCCCCCTGGGCCTGGCCGTCGTGGGAGGCCTGCTCTTCTCCCAGTTCCTCACCCTCTACGTGACGCCCATCTTCTACATCTACTTCGACAAGCTCCAGACGAAGCTGGGCAAGGGCTTCGCCGTCTCCAAAGGCTGAACCGAACAGAAATTTACGGGAAACGACCGGCGGCCGGGTGCACCCCGGCCGTCCATTTTTCACCCTTTGACCTTCCACGCGGAAACTTCTCGAGGCGGGGAAAGGAAGCCACCGGGTACGGCTGGCCGGTGCTTGTCTGGCAGGGCAGCGAGGAGGGCTCGCCTGGAGGAGGCCTATTCCTCCTCGTCTCCCGGACAACAGGGAGCGGAGGCCGTGGCCGGTTCCAGGCCCCCCGCCGCGAGGCGGTCCAGCACTTCCCCGCAGGTCCCCGTGGCGCACGTCACCACGCGAATGCCACCGGAGGAGAGGATCTCGAAGGACTCCTCCCCGATGGCTCCCGTGGCCACCCACTCCACGCCGAGCCTGGCGAGCATCTCCGCGGTGCGCGCGCCCGAGCCCAGGTGCTGCGCGGCGAAGGCCCCGTTGTCGATGATCCGTACGACGCGCGTCGTGCTGTCCGCGACGAAGATGAAGGGCGATTTCCCGAAACGCCTGCTCACGGGAGAATCGAGGGACTTACCTTCAGCAGTCACGGCGAGCTTCATGGCGTCCCCCTCCTGAAAGTGCGTCCTGAAGAGAATGTGATTCCCGCCCGACCTCTTTGCAAGTTGCAAGGGCGCCGCCACGGATGGTCGGGCGCGATGGGCACACGCGGCTCGGCGGAGTCCCGCCGCCTCAACCCGGCTCCCCGATCCCCCCGCCGGAAGGGGTGCCGGCATCGCCGAGCTCCTTGGCCCGCTCGAGGTGGGCCTCGAACTGGCTCAGGGAACGGGAGTTCTTGTCATAAGTTTGGTGGGCGTTGGCGATGTGTTTGCCCAGTGTCTCGTGGGAATCCCGGAAGGCCCGCACGTCTCTCTCCAGGGTCGCCAGGAGTTCCAGGACCTGGCGTGCGTTCTGCTCCACGGCCGCGGCCTTCAGCCCGAGGGCCACCGTCTTCAGGTAGGCCGAGAGGGTGCCCGGGGAGAGGGGCAGGACCGACTTGCGGTAGGCGTAGTCCCACAAATCTTCCTCGTCCTTCTCGCGGACGACGAAGGCTTCGTAGTAAAGGGATTCGGCGGGCAGGTACATGAGGGCGAGGGGGAGGGTCCCCTCGCCGGGCCGGATGTAGAGGCGGGCGATGTCGTCCGCCTTCTTCTTCAGGTTGTCGCGAAGGGCCTTGCGCGCCCTGGGCCGCTCCTCCTGGGGCGCGTCCACGTAGCGCTGGAAATCCTCCATGGGGAATTTGGCGTCGATGGGGAGGAGGCCCTTGTCCAAGCGCACGACGGCGTCC
>JAKAJA010000463.1 GCA_021814085.1 Acidobacteriota bacterium
AGGGCGGCGGCCGCCTCTCGGGCCACGAGGCCGGCGGGTTCGAAGCCGCGTGCCCATCTCCGCCTCAGGGGGCTGGGGATGTAGACCACCGTGTCCCAGCGCTCATCGGGCCAGGTGCGTGTGACCACGTGGGCCACGGCGCGGCCGAGGAGACGTGCCAGCGGGTACCGGCGCTGGTCCTTGTAGAGGAGCACGAGGGTCTGGACGGGGCCGCCGTATACGTAGGCGCTCACGTGGGCCTCGAAGGCCGGGGGATCGGCCAGACACTCTCCGCACGGATGATCCTCCTGGCCCTCCACGGGGGGGAGGGGAAGCCCGCAGATGGGGCAGGCGGGGTGTGACGGCCGCCCGCGCCGACGCCAGCAGCGCCCGCAGAGTCCTGGGGCGGGGCCGCCGCGGCTGTCCTCTCCGCACAGGACGCACGGGCCCGAGGGGAGCAGCGCCTCGGCGGCCGTGCGGCAGAAGCGTTGAGTGTTCACTGCGGCAGTGGTGTGGGAGCGGAAGGAGCCGCGACGTCCGAAGGCGGAGCCTTGGCGGGCAAGGCCTTTGGAGGCGGAATGTCCTTGGGCTTCTCGTTGGTTCCTTCGGGGCCGAGGTAGAGGACTTTCTCGCCGGGCTTTTTCAGGAAGAAGCGCTCCCGCGCCAGGGCCTCGTACGCCGCCGGGTCCGTTTGGAGGCGCTGGATCTCGGCCCGGATTCGGGCGTTCTCCTCCTCCAGCTTGGACACCTCCCCCTGGAGGACCCTCACCTCCTTGCGCAAGGCGATGAGGTCGAGGATGCCGCCCTTTCCCCACACCAGGAGGGCCGCCATGGGGAGCCACACGAAGACCACGAGGCTCCAGCCCACCTGCGTCCGCTTGGACGCCTTCTCGCCCGGCTTCACGGCCATGGCCGGTACCGCCGGGGCGATCGTCTGCGGTCCAGTGGGTTGAGCTCTACTTTCCGGCCCGTGATAGGACCTCCTCGCCGGCGAAGCGCGCCGAGTCGCCCAGCTCCTCCTCGATGCGGAGGAGCTGGTTGTACTTGGCCAAGCGGTCCATGCGGCATGGGGCGCCCGTCTTGATGAAATCGGCGGTGGTCGCCACGGCCAGATCGGCGATGAAGGGGTCCTCCGTCTCGCCCGAGCGGTGGCTGATGACCACGCCGTACCGGGCCCTCTTGGTGAGCTCCACGGCCTCCAGGGTCTCGGTCACGGTGCCGATCTGGTTGAGCTTGATGAGGACGGCGTTGCCGATGCCGCCGGTGATGGCCTTGCGGATGAGCTCGGGGTTAGTTACCACGTAGTCGTCCATGACCAGTTGAATGGTCCCGCCGAGGGCCGCCGTGAGGGCCTTCCAGCCCTCATGGTCGTGCTCTCCCACGCCGTCCTCGATGGAGAGGATGGGGTAGCGGGCGCACCAGTCGGTGTAGAGGGCCACGAGGTCGGAGGACGTTCTCTTCCCGCCGATCTGGTAGGTCTTCGTCGCCCCGTCCCAGGCGCTGCTGGCGGCCACGTCGAGGGCCAGGACAACGTCCTTGCCGGGCTTGTAGCCGGCCTTCTCGATGGCCCCCACGAGCAGGTTGAGGGCCTCCTCGTCGTTGGGGAGGTCGGGGGCGAACCCGCCCTCGTCGCCGATGGCCGTGGAGAGCTTCTTCTCCTTGAGGAGTCCCTTGAGGGCGTGGTAGCACTCCGTCCCCATGCGGAGGGCTTCCCGGAAGCTGGGCGCCCCCACGGGGACGACCATGAACTCCTGGACGTCCACGTTGTTGTCCGCGTGCTCGCCGCCGTTCAGGACATTCATCATGGGAACGGGAAGGCGGTGGGCATAGGCCCCGCCCAGGTAGCGATAGAGCGGGATCTGGAGGAAGTTCGCGGCGGCCCGGGCGGTCCCTTCGGAGACGGCCAGGATGGCGTTGGCCCCGAGGGCCCCCTTGTTGCCCGTGGCATCCAGCCTGAGGAGGGCGAGATCGATGGCGCGCTGGTCGAGGCAGTCGGCTCCCTGCAGGGCGTCGGCGATGGGGCCGTTCACGTTCTCCACGGCCCTGAGGACCCCCTTGCCGCCGAACCTCTTCTTGTCTCCGTCGCGCAGTTCCACCGCCTCCGCTTCTCCCGTGGAGGCCCCGGAGGGGACAGAGGCCCTGCCCATGGTACCGTCGCTCAGGATGACCTCCGCCTCCACTGTGGGGTTGCCCCTCGAGTCCAGAATCTCGCGCCCGAGGATGACTTCGATCAGCATGGCGTCCTCCTAAAGATTTATTCTATCGCAGCGTTGGAACGCATCCAACTGCTTCCTTCGACTTGTTGGCATACGAGCGCCTTGCTATGCTCTCCACTCATGAGCGCGACGGATCGTCTGCCCCACGCCTACCCGTTCAGGTTCATCTCCCGCGAGGATGGGGAAACGGAACTTGCTTTCTCCGCTTCAGCGGACGACGCCGTCTGCAGGGGCGCCCACCTCCCCACGTGGGTCCTCCTGGAGGCCATGACCCAGGCCGCGGGACTCCTGATGGCCACGGGCGGGGGCGGCGGGGCCCTCGTTCAGGTGTCCTCCTTCCGGTGCCCGAGGCCCATCGGGGCCGGGGACGTTCTGTGCCTTCGAGGCGTGTGCCTGAAGCGCATGGGCCCCGTCCTGCGCGTCCGGATGAGCGCCAGGCGGGAGGGTAAGCTCGTGGCCAGGGGCGTTCTCACGCTCAGGGTTGAGGGCTAATTGAGTGCTGAGTGTTGAGTGCTGAAAAAAGGAAATGGGGATGAGTCGAGGTGCCAATGAA
>JAKAJA010000464.1 GCA_021814085.1 Acidobacteriota bacterium
ATTATTACCCACCTGGGCGTGCCCTGTTCCTGATGAATGTGTAAACAAACAGAGGGGACAATTGGGGTAGAATACTTGTTATTGCATTAAATTTTATACCTATATGCCACTGTTCACTATACCAACACGTTGCCATAATAACTCACCACCACCTCGTAACCAATTGACAGACTTGGTGTTAAGCAGATGCGCTCCTCGCCGCGCCAGGGGGCAGGGAATCGTTGGCTCCAGTGCTTCAGCCTGCATTAAGCCAAGTTGGCCGAAACGGGGAGAACGCCGTGTTCAAGACGCAACACGGCCCGGCGTGTTCTGCCGGGCCGCAAACGGCGGAACATCCATTGCTTGAGGATCTAGCAGACTGCTGAAAAACTCCCGTAGGTCGCGTTGCTTGCGCCACGGCCCCGGATGCAAGGCGTCGCGACGCCGTCGATGCCTTGCTCATCGTCTAGGAGCGACAACACCGCAGGCGGGGCCGTGCCGCGGCAACCCAAAGGGCGCAAGGGATTGGGGGCCACCTGCTTTGTTCCGGCTCCTAGAAAGGGGGCCCACCCTGTCGTCGTCGCCGCGCCTCGCATCTGGCCCCCAAGCCTCTTGCGCGCGGCCCATGCGAGTTTCTCAGCAGCCTGCTAGGGTTTGGAGGGATTCTGTCGGGGGCGTCCCGTGGCGGGATCGGGGACGGCCTTGCGCGCGTGACACCCCGTGCAGCTCACGGGTCCGGAGCTGGCGGCCTTGTGACAGGCCAGACAGCGGTCGTGGTAGGCCACTTTGAGGATCAGGGCGGAGGCATCGCCCGGATCGGACTCGGCCGGGTGGCATGTCACGCACGGGGTGGCCTGGCCGTCGCTCTTGTGGTGGCAGGACGTGCAGTCACCGGCGAGGGAGGCGTGCTTGGCGTGTGAGAACTCCACCGGGCCGTACCAGTAGCTCAGGGAGCCGATGGTGACCGTCTCGGGTTGCGCGGGGACGATCGCCTTCGGGGCCGCGGCCATGACGGCGCCCGACAGGACGGCGGCGGAAGCGATACAGGCTATGGCTAAAGGCAATCTCATGGTCCCCCCGGGCCGCGCTTCGCGCGGCGGAAGCCCCTCACCCGCCACCTTCCAAGGCCCGGGTGCAGGGCGGACAAAACGCTGCGTCTTTCAGGTCGATCTCCTCGGGCCACCTCGACGGGTGCATGGCGCACCAGGAGGCCGGGCAATGCACGAGCCCCAGCGTGTGCCCGAGCTCGTGCAGGATTTCCTTGACGGTCCTCTCCAAAAGGAGATCCGGCATGACCCCGTCCTCGGGGCAGAGCCGAAAAGTCGAAACAACTCCCGCGTTCCCCCCCAGCTGCGCGTAGCCGTAGAGGTGGGTGAACACGGGGAGGAAGAGGTCCAGGTTGGTCACCCCGATCCGCTTGACTCCCGTGGGGATCTTGGGTTGCGACAAGAGGTCCAGGAAGCGGGTGGCAAGATACTGCCTCCTCACCAGATCGAGCGCCGGTCCTCCGTCCACGGCGGTGATCGGAAGCACGACGGGCCTTTCGAGCAGGTGCTCTAGGCGTTCGCCGGCGTGCCTGACGAGGACGGGCGGCACGGCCCCTACCCTCACCAGCTCCAGCGTCCATGGGAGCTTCACCATCCCCCGGCCTTACGACCGCCGCTCGATACCGTAGCGACGGATCTTGTTGTAGAGGGTCACCCGATCGATCCGCAGGACCCGCGCCGAACGGCTGATGTTGAACCCCTGCGAATCCAGAACCATCTCGATGTGCCTCTTTTCGATCTCCTCCAGGGGCAGCTCCGCCTCGTTTTCCCTGGCCTTCCCCGGAAAGGGGCTCGTGGAAATGGGCAGGTGCTCGCTCCTGATCTCCCCCTCCTTGCAGACCACCAGGGCGCGCTCCACCGCGTTGGCGAGCTCTCGGACGTTGCCGGGCCACGCGTGCGCTTTGAGGAGCGCCTGCGCGTCCGGGCTGAACCCCGTAACCTTCCGGCTCATGGAGGAGGCAAACCGGGCGAGGAAGTGCTCGGCGATGGGGAGGATGTCCTCGGGGCGATCCCTCAAGGGCGGGATGGTGATGCTGAAAATGTTGATCCGGTAGTAGAGGTCCTCCCGGAAGGTCCCCGCCTTGACGGCCTCCTCCAGGTCCTTGTTGGTGGCGCAGACCACGCGAAAGTCCACGGAGATCTCCTGCGACCCTCCGACGCGGATGATCTTGTGGTCCTCCAGGGCGCGCAGGAGTTCCACCTGGACCTTGGGGGAGATCTCCCCGATCTCGTCCAAGAAGAGGGTGCCGCCGTCCGCGAGCTCCACCTTGCCCTTGTGTCGCTGGATCGCTCCCGTGAACGATCCCTTCTCGTGCCCGAAGAGTTCCGATTCCAGGACCCCCTCGGGGAGGGCGCCGCAGTTCACCGCCACGAGGGGCCCATAGCAGCGGTTGCTCTTGGCGTGGATGAGCCGGGTGATGAGCTCCTTGCCCGTGCCCGATTCGCCCCGGATGAGGACCGTGGTGTCCGTCGCGGCCACCGCCTCCACGAGCCCGAGGACCTTCTGCATGGCCTCGCTCTTGCCGGCCACGAGCTCTGGCGCGGAAGCCTCCAGGCGCTCCTTGAGCTTGACGTTCTCCTCCTGGAGCCGCAGCTTCTCGCAGGCCTTCTGGACCACGCGGGAGAGGGCCTCCGGGTCGAAGGGCTTGGTAACGTAATCGTAGGCGCCCTCCTTGAGGGCCTGCACGGCCGTTGCCACGGAGGCGTAGGCCGTGATG
>JAKAJA010000465.1 GCA_021814085.1 Acidobacteriota bacterium
GCCCGTTCGGCCCCCGGGGGCTACCCCGCCAAGCTCACGGGCGACGCCGTGGTAGTGCGGGGCGGCATGACCCTCAAAGCCCCCATCATCCGCGTGCTTGACGAGCGTTCGGCGGTGGCCGAGGGGAACGCCGTGGGCACATTCGTAGAGCAGGACAAGGGCACCTCCACGGTCACGGCCAGGACCATCCGGTACGTGGGCAAGGACCGGGTGGCCACGGCCGAGGGGGACGGCAAGGCCGTGGGGCGGGACTATACCCTCACGGGGGACCTCCTGCGTGCGGTCCTGGACGAGAAGGAGAAGCCCCTACGCTACGAGGCGGAGGGCAAAGCCGTCTTCGTGGGGACCCTCTACGACGGCCGAGGGGACTTCCTGAGCTACGACCCCAGCACGGACATGGGCCAGGCCCGAGGGCAGGAACAGAGCGCCGTGGTCATCCAGAAGGACCCCTACCGGCGTGTCGCGGGCTCCGTGGTAGACTTCGCTCCCAAGCACCTGGAAGTCCTACCGGAGGCGGGACTTCCGCGGCGGGGGTCCATCGAGGGGGTGACACCCCCAAAGGCCGGGAGCAGTAAGCAGGGAGCAGGGAGCGGCAAAAGCGGCAAGAATCAGGGCAAGACCAAGCCAGAGGGGGAAAAGCATCCATGATCTCAGTTTCCCTTTCGGCTCCCCGCTCCCCGCTGCCGGCTCCCGACCTGCGAAGGGCCACTCCATGAGCGACAACGGCCACGAACTCCTGGCCCGAAATCTCTCCAAGACCTACGGCCGCCGGACCGTCGTGAAGGACGTGACCCTGACCTTCCGGTCGGGGTCCGTGGTGGGGCTCCTGGGTCCCAACGGGGCAGGAAAAACGACCACCTTCTACATGGTCGTGGGGCTCGTGCCCCCCACGGCGGGGACCATCCACCTTGACGGGGCCGACATCACGGCCATGCCCATGTACCAGCGGGCCCGTTCTGGCATCGCCTATCTGCCCCAGGAACCCAGCGTCTTTCGTAAGCTCACCGTCGAGGAGAACCTCCGGGCCGTCCTGGAGTTCACGGACCTGAGCCCCAAGGACCGGGCTGCCAAGGTGGACGAGGCCCTCACGGAGCTCAACATCCGAACCCTGGCCCACTCCCCAGCCTATACCCTCTCGGGGGGCGAGCGGCGGCGGGTGGAGATCGCCCGCGCCCTGGTCCTGTCGCCCCGGTTCCTCCTCCTCGACGAGCCTTTCGCCGGCATCGACCCCATCGCCGTAGCGGACATCCAGGCCATCATTCTGCAGATGAAGGGCAAGGGCATCGGGACCGTCGTCTCGGACCACAACGTTCGGGAAACATTGAAAATAACGGACGAGGCCTATATTATCTGTGACGGGGCCATCTTCCGCCACGGGTCGCCGACCCAGCTGGCGGGCGACGTTGAAGTGCGGCGCGTCTATCTTGGAGAGGGGTTCACCCTAGACTGACCCATGAGCCTCCAACAGAAGCTGACCCTCAAGCTCCAACAAAAGATGGTCCTCACCCCCACCCTGCAGCAGGCCATCCGGCTGCTTCAGCTGACGCGCCTGGAGCTCATCCAGGAGGCGAGCCAGGAGCTCCAGACCAACCCCGTGCTGGAGGAGTCCACGACGATCGAGGAGCCCGCCGGCGCCCCCGTGGTGGAAGAGCCCACCTCGGACGCCCACGAGGACAGCCCCATCCAGCAGATGGAGGAGAAGATCGACGTGGAGTCCTATTTCCAGGACTTCCTCGAGACCAACCTCAAGTACCGCGGCAACCGGGTGGAGATCCCCGAGGACGCACCCGACACGGAGCGCTACATCAGCGCCCCCGAGACCCTCACGGAGCACCTCCAGTGGCAGGTGAACCTGAGCCGCCTCGAGGCGAACGAGCGCACCGTGGCCGAGTGCATCATCGGCAACCTCCGGGAGGACGGATACCTGGCCTGTACCGTGGAGGACCTGGCCCACCAGACGGGCCGCCCCACCGATGAGGTGGAGCGGGTCCTGCACCTCGTGCAGCAGATGGACCCCGTGGGGGCAGCCTCCCGGGACCTTCAGGAATGCCTGCGCGTCCAACTCCTCGCCTACCACCCCGAGGAAACGCTGGCCCTCCGCATCGTGGGAGAGGCCCTGGCCTTCATCGAGCGTGACAAGCCCAGCCAGCTCGCCGCCCGCCTGGGGGTGAAGGCCCCCGAGGTAGAGGCAGCCCTGTATATCATCCGGCACCTCGACCCCAAGCCCGGCCTCCGCTACAGGAACCCCTTCAACCCCACGGTCATCCCCGACGTGGTGGTGGAGAAGGACGGGGACGAGTACCGCGTCCTGCTCAACGAGGACGGCATGCCCCGCCTGCGCATCAGCCCCACCTACCGCACCATGGCGGAGGAGGGCTCCCCCGAAGCGGGAGCCGAGGCCCTCACCTACCTGAAGGAGAAGGTGCGTTCGGCCATGTGGTTCCTCAAGAGCATCGAGGAACGGCAGCGCACCATCTACAGGGTGGCCAAGGAGGTCGTGGAGTTCCAGCGCGACTTCTTGGACAAGGGCCCCTCCTTCATGCGCCCCCTCATCCTGAGGGATGTGGCGGAGCGGGTGGGTGTGCACGAATCCACCGTGAGCCGGGTGGTCTCCAACAAGTACATGCAGACACCCCGGGGGATCCTCCCCATGAAGTATTTCTTCGCCACGGGCATCGGAACCCTGGACGGGAACGACGTCTCCGCCATGAAGGGGAAGGAGCGCATCAAGAACC
>JAKAJA010000020.1 GCA_021814085.1 Acidobacteriota bacterium
CGCCGTTGATCTCGCCGTAGATGGCCTCGGCGATGGCCTCCTGGCTCTCCTCGTAGTCCGCGGTTCCCGCCTGCGGCTCCCGCATGGGGTTCCACCGCACCGAAGCCCGGCTCAGCGGGTTGAAGACCCAGAGGCTGGGTGCGTCCAGTCCCGCGAGCCCGAGCCGGATGTGCTGGGCCATGTCTCCCTTGAAGTCCAGGACGAAGACCGACTGTCCCTTGCCCGGCAGCTCGCGGCTCCAGGGCAGCGCGAGAGAGGTGGTCTTGCCCGAGCCCGTGGGAGCCACCACGACCGTCTGCTGGAGCTTGGCGATCTCAGGCGCCACGAAGTAGTTCGTGGGGCGCCCTTCATCGTAAAGACGCCCGATGCAAAGGCGCCCGCAAAGCGGCTTAGACTCCGGCGCCGGCCAGGAGGGCGCCTTGACGAGCAGTCCCGCGCGTTTCAAATCCGAAAGCCTCGCAGCGCCGGAAAGGTCCATGAGGTCGTAGGCGTGGGGCCGGCGCAGGATGTCGCTTGCCCGCAACCTGTCGCGCCTGACGCGGAGGAAACCCACGAAGAACGCCGTTGCTGCGGAAACCAGAAGGCTCGTTGTTCTCCACCAGGCCTGCCCGAAAGGGGACAGGTCCGCGGGCAGGAGCACTTGAGGGAGCAGGTAAGCCAAGCCGAGCAGCATGAGGATCCCTATGGTCCAGTGGGCGGCGCTGTAGTGATCCTTCCACAGCCGGTTGCCCATGCCGTAGGCAACGGGCGCCAGGGCGAGCGCCAGAGCGCACAGCAGGAACAGCAGGGGCCGAGCCAAAAAAGGGTTCAGGATGATCTTGGTGAGGGCGTTGTGATCCCACACCAGGAGCCTCCCGATGAACGCCGCCCTCGTGCCCTTAGCCGCATCAAGATAGGACTCCACCTCGAAGGCCCCGCCCACCCAAAGCGCGACGGCCAGGGCGACCCCTCCCGCCAGAATCAGCGTGCGCTCCAAGTCTTCCGAGTGGTGTTCCAGCCGGGGTTGCGACGTGCTGGACATGAAAGAACTCCCTCTCCTCGCGTGGCCTATGCCTGGTGCTACCAGCTTTCGGCGCCGTCCTCGTGGCCCCCGCGGTGGCGGGGCCGCTCCTGCCTCAGATCCTCGCGGGTGGGAAGTCCCTCGGTGCCCCGCGCGCCGTGCGGATCCCGCGTCGCGGACTCCACTTGGCGCATGAGGGTCGTGACGAGGCCTCCCGCTTCCCGTCCCGCTGCCCGGGTGACGCTGGCCGCGACGGCCACCTCCTGGCGCTCGGCGTTCTCCTGAAGGCGGCTTGAGATTCGGTCGGGCGTGCTTTGGTAGAGCCGCTGGGCGGAGACGTCCTGGTGCACGAGTCCCTGAGGGTCTTTGAAGGAGAAGCGGTAGAGGCCGTCCTCGCCCAGATTGGCCTTGACTCCCTTGCGTTCCAGCGCGTCCCGGAAGGCCTCATGGTGCTTGGAGGTACGGAGGGCCTCGATGATCCGTCCCCGAAGGTCTCGCTGCCATGAGTACGGGCCGGCTTGTTCCTCCCTGAGGCGCCTGCGGTACCCTTCCGGGTCCCGCCGCAATTGCTCCTTCTGCTGGGCGAATTTCTCCACCAGGTGGACCCGCTGGTAGCTTTCGCCTAGGCGGCCCTCGCGCGAGGCGCGGTGTTTCCCGCCCCGGTCGGTCATGCTGTAGCTGTACTTATCGCCCCGGATGCGAAGCTCCACGCCCCGCTCCTTGAGCCGTGCCTTGAACTCTCCCTCGGAGAAGGCGCGCCTGCCCGCCTCCCGGATGCGGTCCTGCATGTCCAACCTCCACGAGTATCTGCTCCCGCCCCGCTCGGCCTGGCGGATGAACTTGTCGCTGGGCCGGTGCGGGTCTCTGACGCGGTCCAGCTCCCTCTGGATGCCGTGGGCCCTGGCCATCCGGTCGTTCACGTCCCGGAGGCGGTCCAGGTTGCGATTGTCGTCGTTGTATTTGCGACCATCCTGGTCGGTGGCGTTCCACACGACGTGAACGTGGGGGTGGCCCTTTTCCCCGTGAACCACAACCAGATAATCGTACCTCTGAGCGATGCCGACCTCCTTGGCCCACGCCTCGCCGTAGTCGCGGATCTTGGCGTGGTTCGGTGTTCCGTCCGGCTTGGCCAGGTCTCCCAGATCGTGGCGCTCGAAGCTCAAGGCCACGTGGTAGTACTCCCGTCCCCCACGCTGGCCAAATTGCTCGCGGGTCGCTTTGAACTCCCGCTCGACCGCCTCGCCATCTCGGCCGGCCACACTTCCACCGAGGGCCTGCACCCGGTTGCCCGCCTCGTTCTGGTTCAGGAGATAAGAAATCATCTTCGAGCTTTCTCCGCCGTGCGAAATCTTTAAGACCGGCATCGCCAAATGGGCCGGCTCAGTGGAGGAGCACTTTGAGCAGGTCGTTGACGGACGCTCGAAGAGCGTCCACCTGCTTCGGGTTCCCGTGCCCGCTGTTCGCCTGCCGGGCGAGCTGGTTGATGTTGCCTCCCATGCTTCGGATGGCGCGGTACACATCCTCGGGGAAGCGTGGGACCGCCGTGAGGCAGGATCCCAATGACAGCTCGCGGAGCATCGTGGCGGGTTTCAGATTGGCGATCCGCGCCTGCTCAACCACATGCCGGTATTCCTTCTGGGAGTACCTCACGTTGATCCTGTGAGGACGAGGGCGGGATTTTTTGACGGAGGCGATGGCGTCTTCAGTCATGGGTGATCTCCAGGTCTGGGGTGTCGGGGCGGAGCCCTGACATGGACCCCGCATGGCGGGTGAAACCGGCGACAGCTGGGGTGGATGGGCGCCCGCCGGGGCGCCCCATCCGGTGCTTGCGCTCCTCTCTTCGCGGGTCATTCCCCCCAGGCTGTCGTCGCCCGGGTTCGGGGCTCGGGTTGGATTGCGTCGCGGCGGAGCAGCTCAACGACGGACTTCTTTTCTCCGGGGAAAACCCCCTTTCACCCGCCACATCCGCCACACCGATGGAAACACTGGACTTAGGCAAATAGGCCATCCGCCACAAACTCGCCGTTGTGACCAGCTTGGGCAAGAGGTAAGTGCTTTGACATGAGGCGTGTGGCGGGTGTGGCGGATCGAAGAAATGGCATGGCCGGGAAACGCTCACTTTTCCCTCCCTTGGGGCTCATAGGCGTTTTCCTCATCCGCCACATGCGCCACATGGTTGACAATGCCAGACTTAGCACCGTCAACGATGTCAAAATGGGCTCCGTTTGTGGCGGATGCGGTCTGGGCGAAAGTGCTTTGTAATGAAGTCTGTGGCGGATGTGGCGGCACGGGGGGGAGATATCGGGAAAAGGCGTCGGTGAAGTGGGCCGGTTCGTAGCCTCGCCGCGTCACCTCATCTTGCCGCCACTTGATGGGGTTGATGCCGAAGGGATGGAGAATCGCCGCGAGCTGACGCGCGCTCAACGGGCTCCGGTCTCTCCATTCGGGCCAGGGGCGCTCCTCCATGCGGCGCAGGTAGTCGAGGATCTCCTCGGAGACCAGCCTCACCATGCCGCGGGATTGAAAAAGCGCCCGCAGGTCTTCGAGAAGGAGGATGCCGACGGAGGTGTCGCCAGCGGCAAGGGCACAGAGCCGGCCGGCGCTTTCGCGCGCCCGCCGGGGCCATTCCTCGCCCACCAGGTCGGCGATGGATAGGAGGGGCCGCCAGTTGTCCCGCGCCCGGTCTCGCGTGATGGAGGAGGGGATGTCGGGGTCGGCGAATCGCAGCTCGTCCACGTGGTCCATCGCCCAGCGTGCGGCCATGCTCCGGAGGTCCTCCATGTCGCCAAGCCGGTGGAGCTGGAGCCGCTCGATGGTTTCGGATCGTGAGCGCCGCCTCATTCGGATCGTCACGGATCGGTCGGCCAGCGTGGCGGGCAGTTCGCCGATGAGGGCGATGGCTTTGGGGGTCCACGTGCTGAACATGGACACCTGGTGGTCATCACCGGTCACGCGGGTCACGTATGCCTGGCTCCGCATGTGGCCGCTGTTGAGGATGCCGCGGAGTCCCTCCGAGTCGCTGATGAACGTGTCCGCTTCGTCCAGAAGGAGGGTCGGCTTGAAATAATCCGTCACCCGGAACACGGCCGAAGGCGTGATATTGGCGGAGGTGAGCGGGCGAGGAACCAGGGCGCTGAGAAGAGCCAAGGCCGTGCTCTTCCCGCAGCCCTTGTCCGGGCTCGTAAGCGCCAGGATCGGAGAAATCTCGAAGGCCTCATGGGCGTGGGCCAGCAGGACCCAGAGAATGAAGGGCACCATCTGGTCGGCCCCTAGGGCCAGGTACCGGCCCACCGTTTGCTCCAACTTCGCCAGAAGCGCACCGCCAGGAACCGCTTCGGACCAGAGGTCAGGGTCCTGAAAGGCGATGGCCCCAGCGCCGCGCGCATCGCTGCTCGGCCTGACGGACGGAGGCATGGCCGCGTCCACGATCCGGCCCGGGCTGGCGAAGCCCAGCACTCTCAGCCTTTTTACCGCACCTTCGCGGGCCAGTTCCCGGGAGATTTCATCCATGCTCTTGAGGGCCTCCTTGAAGTGGCCTAGGGCTGCCATCACGTGGCTGGAACTCGGTCCTTCCTCCAGCTGGTCCAGCATGGCCAATGCTTCCTCAGGTGACGTGGAGGCGGCAGCCTCCGAATCCGCAAGGGCGGTGAGGTTGCCCAGCCTGGCGGCCATTAGCGCTTGCCCCTTCGGCGCAGCTCCGCCCCGGCGATAGAGTCGATGGTTCGCATGATTTCCGTTTCCGCTAGCGGAGGCCGGCAAGTCTGCAGGTTCCAGCTCCGAAGGAGTCCAAGGGTGATGTAGGGGTCCACGCGGTGGCGCAGGAGGTGGCCCGCGAGCCTGGCCAAGCTGGAGTTACGCTGGCCTTCATGCACCCCCGCAAGCACCAGGTTGCTGATGGAGGTTCTCGGCGCAGCCGGCCCGGAGCATCTGCCGGGTTGAGTGAGCCTCTCCACGAGCCACGCCGGCATGGGAGAGGGTTCCGCGTGCGCCGGATGCCGGACCCCATCCCATGCATAGCGGCGTCCGCTCGCGTGCAGGGATGGGGCCACCACGATGTATCCTCCGTCTCCGCGCACATCCAGCCCCGGAGCCAGCGTCCCCGCCGAATTGGGGATCCGCTGGCCCGGGTGTTTGAAAAGGAGATGGCGCCCGCCACTGCCGGTCTGGGCCTCCACTGTAGAGGGCAGTTCACCGCACAGGCGCTCAAGCGCTTCGAGCCCGGCTTGGCCGCCGTGTCTCGGGTCCACGTCCAGGACCACAAGGCCCGAAGCCTCTCCGGTCATCAGGCCGATGTTGGCGTCGGGCCAGCGCCCCCACCAGCTCCGGATCATGCCGGACCGAGTGGTGGCGTTATCGGGCCACCGCGCGATGCGGGGGTGCTTGCCCGGGGTATCGCATGTTGGGCTGCCGCACGAGCAATGCTCGCTCTCGATGGTGTGGAGCGGAAAGACGGGATACCCCTTCTGCCCGTACCACTGCGCGGCCTTGCCCATTCTTGATTGAGGCACGATTAGCTCACCTTTCCCGATGGGGGATTCCAGTTGTCCAATGTCATGACGGCCATCACCTTCAGCACCCGATCCAGTTCCGACTGTTTGAACCGGAGGAGTCGCCCCAACTTGATGTGGCTGATTTCCCTCCGCTGGACCCGGTTGTAGATGCTCTTGATGGGAACCCTGAGATACTCGGCTGCCTCCTTGGGGGTCAGAAGGCCAGCACTCCTGTTTACGCCAGTGAACTCCGTAGTCATGCGGTGTCCTTTCTGGTCCCACCGTGGGACCGCCATGACTATAGGGGACTGGTGAGAAGGAAGGCCAGCGTTTTTCACCCCCCGAGAAGGGGGTTGAAAAGCGCCGAGCATGATGATGAAGTGATTGTCTGGTGAGGGTTACAGCGTGGTCAGTGCCGTGCCGGCCTGGGGGGATGAAACGCGCCCCTTGTGGTTTCTGTCGCTCAAATGCAGCGTATTTCTCACCCGAAGGCCGTAGAAGGACTCGACCCATTGCCACGCCGCACGGTAATCGGCGTTCTTCGGACACGCCCCCTCGCCGCCCCGTCCTTTCGGGAACAACCTCGCGTAGCGGATGTCGTGACAGCGCTGCCAGTCCGCGGCCGTCATGAAATAGAGGTCGGGACGAAACCTGAGATCGTCGGGAACCGACTTCACCAAGCGAAGGGCCTCCGCGTAAAGGGGCTTGGCGTCGAAGATCGGCAACCCCCAGAAAGGCGGCGAGTAAGGGGAGGTCTCCTGCTGGACGGCTTGCGCGGACTTCCTGCCCGCTCCCCCGGTGCCGGCATCTGAAGTGTGGACTAGCCGCCGGCACCTCACCGACTTGATGTACGTCTCGTTGCGCCTCCGGTCGTAGTCCCAGTCTTCCCGCGTAGGCATGTCGAACGCCGCCGCCGCCCTGTCGAACGCGTATTGAACGTCCCTCTCGATGAAGCTCGGCACGACCTTGTCTCGGGCCGCAGAGTAGGCTCTTCGGATAAACTGGGATTCCAGCAAGCCGAAGATGCATGAGGACTTCATGAACATGAGGGCGAAAAGAGACTCGATGTGCCGCCGGCTCATCACGGGCAGGTCGGTCAGAGGAAACGTGGCCTGGGCAAGGAGGTCCTGGACCTCGTCCGAAAACTCGGTAGGCGAGTCAGGGAAGCTCAGGGGAGGCACCAAGAACCCCTCCGCCAGGCTCCCGTATACCTGGGCCGTAGGTCCCGCCGCCAAGTGCCCCTGGCCATAGGCCGGCTGGCAAAGAAACCACGCCAGCGCCAGCAAGGTCACCGACCCGTTGTTGGGCGAGAAGGACCGAACCTTTGGGTCCCGCACCCGGTATCCGAACTCGGGGCCAGGCAAGGTCCAGAACGGTCCTTGGTCGCCTTGGGAGTTTTTGAAGAGCCAGAAGGCCGTGTGAAGGGGGTAAGTATCGTCTTTGCCTCGTTCCAGCACTTCCCAGAGGTTCTTCGGCGGGCCGGGTATCTGCCTGCCGTAACGTCGAGACCTATTGACGCCTGGCATCTTCTCCCCCTGTAGCATCGGTCAACAGAACAGAGAACGCGCTAACCTCCCGCCCCATCCTGGCGCGGTGTCCATGGGTGTTTACCTTCTCGATTGCCCCCGGGCTGGTCCTTCTTTGAAATACTCCGCAAGCTTCTTTGCGTGGGGGGAAATGCTCCGGTAGTCCCGCAAGAAGCGCACGTCCTCCGCGACGTGCCGTTGAAAGGCCACCTGGGTGAGCCGCCCTGAGTCGAACGCCCCTCGATCCCGAATCGTCTCGAAGAGTCGCGCCAGGTCCTCGAAGGCGAGCGGGTACCCATGGCGGATGACCGCCACGTAAAGGTCTACGAAGGCCCGCTCGGGCCCGGCCAGCCCGTTCTGGCCGTACCGCATCTCCGCGGCTCCATAGAGCCAGATCGGTCCCGAGGACTTGCTGGGGAGCTTCACGGCATCGCGGCTTCGTTTCCCTTCAGGCATTAGGATGACGACCCACCCCTGCCGGGTCAGGGCATCGGTCACCTCGCCCAGCGAGCCGTCCACCGCGTAGACCAGAACCGGGAGCCGTTCAGAGACGTGCAGCACGTACGGGGACAAGACGTCCAGCCCCGTCACCAAGAACTCCAAACCTCGCTCCTGGAGCAGCGCACGGATGCCCTCTCCGGCCTCGGACAGCTTGGGTGCGAGTCCTTGGCGCCCAATTTGGAAGGAGTACTGGTTTCTCCCCAGGCGCGTGAGCACCCCCCGATCGGTGAGTTGCCACAGCGTCCAGCCCGCCGTCGGCCGGAGCCCACCCAAGACCCGCCAGGCTTCGGCCACGCCAAAGGTGGGAACTCCCTTCAGCGCCTTCCTCAATCGTGCGGCGCGCTCCTTGAGACTGGGCGTGAGGTTCGCGGAAGAAGCTTGCCTATTCATGGTCCAAGTCACACCTGTCCAAGATGACATTTGAAAAGAAGTGCCTCCCATGTTGTAGGCTTGAAGTGCTAGGTAGGCTTCGCACCTGCGACAGAGGGGAGGTGGGGTTATGGTACGAGGAGCGAGTCTGTTCGGTCAACTGCTGGGGCTGTTTCCAAGGATCGTCTTCGAGGGCATCGTGAAGGCCCACGATGCGGAGAGAGGAGCGAAGGGGTTCACCTGCTGGACGCAGTTTGTGGCGATGCTCTTCTGTCAGGTCGGGCAGGCGCACTCGCTGCGGGAGATCTGCGGGGGGCTGCGCTCGGTGGTGGGGAAGAGAAGCCACCTGGGCGTCCAAGATGCGCCCAAGAGGTCCACGCTTTCTTATGCCAACGAGCACCGGCCCTGGGAGGTCTACCAGGATCTCTTCTACGACCTGCTGGTGCGTGGTAGGGGGATGGTAACAGCCCGTCGGCCGCTCAGGTTCAAGAACAAGCTCCTGTCCCTGGATGCCACTGTGATCGACCTGTGCCTGTCCCTCTTCCCCTGGGCGGAATTCCGGCAGACCAAGGGAGCCGTGAAGCTCCACCTTCTGTTGGACCACGAGGGGTACCTCCCCGTGTTCGTGACCGTGACGGAGGGTAAGAGGCACGAGATCACCGTGGCGAAGCAGATGCGTTTTCCCGAGGGGAGCATCGTGGTCTTCGACATGGGGTACTGCGACTACGCTTTCTTCGGACGGCTGTGCTCGGAGAAGGCGTTCTTCGTGACCCGCCAGAAGGACAACGCGCTCTACGACGTGATCGAATCTCGCCCGGTCCCCACCGGCGGGATCGTCCTCTCCGATGAGGTCATCCGTCTCTCCAGCGCCAAGGGGCTGGAAGGGTGTCCCTTCCTGCTCCGAAGGGTCGTGGTCCAGGTGCCCGATAAGGAAGAACCCCTCGTCCTGCTGACCAACCACATGACCTTCGCGGCCTCGACCGTGGCCGCCATCTACAAGGAGCGATGGCAGATCGAGCTGTTCTTCAAGGCCATCAAGCAGAACCTGCGGGTTAAGACCTTCGTCGGGACCTCCAGGAACGCCCTTTTGACCCAAATTTGGACAGCACTGATCGCAATCCTCCTGCTCAAGATCCTCGCGCTCAAGTCCAGGATGGGCTGGGCGCTCTCCACCCTCGCCTGTCACCTCCGCTGGAATCTCTTCAGCTATAAGGACCTCTGGCAGTGGATTGACGACCCCTACACGCCACCTCAAGAGGCCCGCAGTCTCCAGCCCAGACTCTTTGACAGCGTTCTTCCACAGCAACACATCCTCACCTGCAGGGGGGCCTCATCCTAAAATGGTCCTATTACCCGTCCAGAACCCTCACCCCGCTTAGACCGCCATCCGGTCACCGGATTATCTTGGACAGCAGTGGGTCCAAGTGTATTATCTTCGGGAAGAGAAGTCAACTAACTATTAATGTATTATAGAATAGTAGGATTAGCTAATATCGAACCCGATTCGCGCCGGCACCGTTGGGCCTGTAGTCTGGCAAGGTTGGAGGCGCGCCTCTCCACCTACCTGGGGGTGAAGTTTCGCGACGTGCGAGGATTCTCTTCACGGGACATCTGGGATATGCGCCGGTTCTATGTGACTTGTATGGTGAATCTCCTTCTCGCACAAGCTGTGCGAGAAAGGGGGCGCAATCGAAATGAGGTCGTTGCACCCTATAAGGATGCGCAGAAAAGAGTATTATATTACTTTGATTCACCCAATAGGTGAATAATAGTTGATATTTATATTTATGAGTAGTATATATTGGACTGGGAGGTACGAAAGGCGCCATGCCATGAACTTTCGTTTCGAGGATCGAAAGCTTCAATCCCTCTACGAAACGGAAGAGGGCGCCAAGAGATACCCGCCCGAAGTGGTGGAGGCCTTCTTCCGGAGAATGGCCTCGATCAAGGCGGCAAAGGACGAGCGTGACCTGCGCGCACTCAAAGGCGCCAGGCTGGAGAAGCTCAAAGGGGAGCAAGACCGCCACTCGATGCGGCTCAATAAGAAGTGGCGGCTGCTCATCGGATTCGAACGAGATGCGGGGGGCGCCCTCGTGGTGGTCATTAAGATTAGCGACCATTACGACGAGTGAGGAGGCAAACTATGGAAAGGGAACTCATTCCTGCGCGGGCGGTCAAGCCGGGGGACATCCTGCGTGAGGAGATGGAGGCTCGGGAGTGGTCCCAGGCCGACCTGGCGCATATCTTGGGGCGCCCGATTCAAGTGGTCAACGAGATTCTTCAGGGGCGGAAGGCCATTACTCCCGAGACGGCTCTTGGGCTCGCTACGGCGTTCGGGACCTCGCCCGAGTTCTGGCTCAACTTGGAGAATGCCTACCGTCTTCACTTGGCTCGCGCGTCCCAGCAAGGCGAGGATGTCCAGCGAAAGGCCGAGCTCTATGGCTTGGCCCCCATCAAGGAAATGATCAAGCGAAGGTGGATTAGGGAAACCTCGAACCCGGACGAGCTGCAGGCAGAGCTATTGGGCTTTTTCCGGGTCTCGGACCTGGCCTCTATTTCTGCGCCGGCGGTGCGTTTCCGGTTCTCCCCCAGGCACACTCCTGACACTCCGTCTCTGTGGGCCTGGGTGACTAGGGCGCGGAACTTGGCGGAGGAGCAGAAAGTTGCGCCTTTCTCGCAAGAGGTTTTCGCGAACCAGGTGCCCGATCTTGCTCACCTGTCTGCTTCGCCGGAAGAAATGCTCAACCTTCCAGATCGCTTGGCGGACATGGGAGTACGGCTCGTTATTGTCCCGCACCTCACCAGAACTTATACCGACGGCGCGGCCTTTTGGCTTAAGGACAAGCACCCAGCCGTTGCTCTGTCTCTCCGTTACGACCGGCTGGACAATTTCTGGTTCACTCTCATGCACGAGTTGGCTCACTTGAGTGGTGATCCCAAGAACCGAAAGGACTACCTCGATAACGAACTTGATCAGAGCGCCACCGCTGGGGAAGAGGGCCGGGCCAACCGCCTGGCCTCGGAGTGGCTCCTGCCCAAGAAGGCCTTTGATGAATTCGTGCGTATAACTAAACCTCATTTCTCATTGAAGGCCATCAGGGCCTTCGCGAGAACCCAGGGTGTCCACCCCGCGCTTGTCGTAGGTCGGCTCCACCATGAAGGCCACCTCCACTACAGCCAGCACCGTGGCACCTTAGGTAAAGTCAGGCACCTGTTCTTGAATCGGTCCTAAAGGAGTGTCCTATGAGCAATGGCAAGAACCAGTGGGTAGTCCCGCATGGGAAAGAATGGGCAGTGCGGGGTGAAGGCAACTCCAGGGCGACGGCGATCAAGTCCACACAGGGTGAGGCGGCCCAGGTGGCACGGGACATCGCGCGGAACCAGCAATCGGAGCTCATCATTCAGAACCGTCACGGGCAGATCAGACAGAAAGACAGCTTTGGCAACGATCCCTGCCCGCCGAAGGGCTAAGGAGGAGCCCTCACTTCACACGCTTCAGCAGCGCGTTGACCTTCTCGAAGGAAAAGGCCTCGGGGTCAAAAGTCCCGCCGATCCACTCCTTGTACTCCTCGTGCATCTCGTGCTTCGGATCGGCTAGTCCTACCAGGAAATCCTCATAGCCCGGAGGGCCGCCTATATCGTCGGGCGGGCACGCTCGGGCGCCGCCCGTGCAAACGGCGTGGGATACGCCGCCCTCCGGGTTCGGGGCTTTTTCAATCTTGATTTCGTGCGTCCACCCGTCCCCGAAATCGTATTCGTAGAACCACTTCTTGAACTCCCCAGCCACATCCCGAAGGGTCGCCTGCTTTTCGTCCTTGAGAAGGGCCCGCGCCAGAACACTGACCTTGCCTCGGCTGCCCCAGCCCGGATAGGCACTGAAGGCGTGCATATGAGAATCGGTCCAGCCCATCGCGATCTGAAGGATGCGGTGCAGTTTGGCGAGTGTGATGCCAGCCGGTACGACCAAGCGCCTCCATACCGGCGGCTCTACTTCCAGCAAGGTTACCTTGAGTTGCAGGACGTTGTCCGGTAGACTTTCGTTAAGCGTATCATGGCTCCTCCTTGCCCCTAACAGTGACCAGAAGCGTCGGGCCAGTGCTGTGAGTTCGCCGCCGATTGCACCGCTCATGGATTCACCCCTTTGAGGACCTGCTCGCGGAGTTCTTTGGCGGCCTCCTGCTGGCGGGCGTCGCCCGCCTGGAACTCGAGCCAGGTTTGGAGTCGGCTGGCCCATCGCTGGCCGGTCTCGTCCACCTCGTTGGCGAAGTAGAGCCCCGCCTCGCCGCTCTCAAGTAGTTCCATGTCCGCGAAGCTCCGCACCTCCTCCGGGGTTCCGCCCAGAGCGGTAAGGGCTAGCGGAAGGCTGGACACGGCAATCTGAATCGGACCTCCCTGGGAGAAGGCCGTGTAGCGTCGCGCTGATGATTCCCCGGTCACGGCCCACTTGAGTCCTGGCACGGAGGTGAGCGCACGGCCCCAGTCCAAGGTCGGGGAGATCCGCAGTGCACGTCGGTCTTTGACCGCGTTCCCCTTCCACTCCCGGGCAAGGCTGTCGAGCAGTCGCAGGGGCTCCAGCAGAG
>JAKAJA010000466.1 GCA_021814085.1 Acidobacteriota bacterium
TTTCGCCGCATGGCTTGGGTCTCGGCTCTCCTGTTCGTCCTCGCAAGTTCGAGCGCCGCGGCCGACGAGTTGGTGGTCTTCAAGGATTACAGGGCACTGATAGTCCAGAGCCACAGGGTGGAGGGGGACTGGACATACCTCCGGATCGGCTCCGGCGAGATGGCCGTACCCAGCGCCACCATCCTCAAGTTCGATCAGGAGCAGGGTGTGTCCGCGGCCGCGCGCGCGTCCTACCCGGCGCCACCGTCCGCGATGACGCCCCCGCCCCAGCAGTCGCAGCCTGCGGTGATCCCGCCGCCCTTCCGCCCCGGCTTTCCGAACAGGATGAATCAGCCGCCCCCAGACCAGCCGGCGACGGAGGATCAGGATGACGAAGAGGACAAGGGAGACGTGGCCGACGAAGAAGCGGACGGTGAGGCCGCCGCCGATTCCGCCCCCTCCCTGCAGCGTCCTGCCTCTGGCCAGATGCCCATGATCAACCCGAACCTCATGCAGAAGGGGCCAATCCCCCAGACCCAGCAGCCGATTGACCAGAAGCGCTGAGGGGGCCACCTGTCTCACGGTGGATGCGGAGGAATGGTTCCACGTCCCCGGGAATCCCATGTATGCCGATGCAGCCCGGTGGGGGAACCTGCCCCCCACTTTTCCACGGGCTCTCCACAAGACCCTCGATTTCCTTGAAGGGGCAGGCATCCGGGGGACTTTCTTCGTCCTGGGCTGGCTGGCCCGAAGATACCCCGGTGAAGTCAAGCAGATCGCCGCCTCCGGGCACGAGATCGCCTGTCACGGCCGGGACCACCAGCTGGTTTTTCTCCAGTCCCCAGAAGAATTCAATGACGAAGTGCGGGACGCGAAGGGTGCGATCGAGGATCTCACGGGCCTTGCCGTCAGGGGGTTCAGAGCCCCTCGGTGGTCCATGCCACGTGAATCGTGGCCCTACGAGGTCCTCCGCGGCCTCGGCTTCGGCTACTCGTCGAGCACCTTGCGCATCCCGGGCCTCGGAGGGGGGATCCCTGGCCCCCAAAAAATCGCAGGTGTCTGGGAGATCCCCGCGCTGAGTTCTGGTCGCGGCCCCTTCGCCTGGCCGGCGGGAGGGACGGTGGCCCTCAGGGTGGCCCCCATGGGCCGCCTCCTGGCAGCTAGGAATCGCGCCGTGGGCCGGAGGTGTCCGGCCGTCTACTGGTTCCATCCATGGGAACTTCTACCCGACGCTCCCAGGGTGTCCGGGGGAGCCTTGTTCCGTTGGGCGCGCTACGCCGCCTTGGATCGTCTGCCCGTGCGCCTCCGTGTCCTCGTCCCCCCCGGGGACAGGACCCTTGAAGCGGCCCTGGCCTCGCTAGACGACCTCCCTGAAAACGGGGATACTAAGCGTTAATACCCAGGCAGCGGTGAAGTCGGTCTTTGCGGAGGACTTCTTCGAAGTGGGGATGGGTGAGCAGCGAGGCCGAAGCCCTGGGCAGGCTTACGAAACTGCCCGCCAGGGTCGGCTTCACCGAGCCGAGCACCGAGCGGGAAGGGGCCAACCCCTGCCCGCTCGGATTAGAGATAGGTTGGAATTTCATGTCGAAACCTTGGACGAAGCGCGTCCGTGAGTGGCTCCTCATCCACGTCGCCCCGTTGCCCGCGGCGCTCCTCCTGAAGTGTCTCTGGCTGAGCGTTCGGGTCCGCTTCGTGGACAGGGAGGGGGTGGAGGCCCTCAAGAAGGCCGGTGGTCAGTACATGATGGCCTTCTGGCACGGGACTCTCCTCCTCATGGTCTATGCTCACGTGGGTGACGTGAAACGGCTCACTTTCCTCGTGTCGTGGCACCGGGACGGCGAGCTCATCACGAGGATCATCAAACATTTCGGGCCGGAGCCCACGAGAGGTTCGACCACGCGCGGCGGGATTCGCGCCCTTCACGGGCTCCTGAAAAAGGTGAAAGAGGGGTACGATATCGCCTTCACCCCCGACGGCCCGCGGGGCCCCGCCAGAAAGGCCCAGGCGGGCGTGGTGCAGACGGCCCGCCTGTCGGGATTGCCCATCGTGCCCGTCGGCATGGCCGCTCGGCGGAAGAAGATCATGGGCTCGTGGGACGGGTTCATCGTGCCCATGCCCTTTACCCGCATCACCTTTGCCTACGGGGATCCCATAGCGGTTCCCAGGGACTTGGATGAGGCGGGCGTGGAAGCCCTCCGCGTGACCGTGGAGGAGGCCCTGGAAAGGGCTATGGCACGGGCCGAGGAGGCCCTGAGCGAGGAGGCTCCGTGGAAAGCATGACGGGATACGGCCGCGCCTCGGCGGAGAGCGGCGGCCTGCGCATCGGGACGGAAATCCGGGGGGTGAACCACAAGGGGCTGGACGTGCACCTCATGCTCCCGCCCGCCCTCATGTGCCACGAGCTGGCCTGCCGGAGGATGGCGAGGGAGCGGGTGTCCCGGGGCCACATGGACGTGCGAGTGAGCCTCGAATTCATGGGCGAGGAAGCCGTGGAAGTTCGGTACTCGGAGGGCGTGGCCCGGGCCCTCGGACACCTCTCCAAGAGGCTTACCGATGAGGGGGCTTTGTCCAGGGGTATGACCCTGGGAGATCTCCTCTCTCTGCCCGGTGCCGTTCAGGTGGGCCTAAACCCCACGCTCGAAGATGCCGCGGGGGTCCTCCTCCAGGAGGCTCTCGGACTGGCCCTGGACGGGTTCCTCATGACCCGGCACGAGGAGGGGAGGCGCCTCAAGGATCAGTTCGACCGCGGGGAG
>JAKAJA010000467.1 GCA_021814085.1 Acidobacteriota bacterium
CGAACGTGATCCCCGCGATGCGGGGTGCCTCCATGCCTTCGGGGAGGGGGAGGCCCTCAAGGAAGGGGTCCAGCTGTTCGTCGGCACGGCGCACCTCGAAGTGGAGGTGGGGCGTCCCGATGCCCAGCTCGCCCGAGTAGCACACCGTGTCGCCCGCCTTCACGGGGACGGGAGGATCCAAGGTGATGTCCCCGGGGAAGGACGTCCCCGCGCGCTCGCAGGCCCGGATGAGCATGTCGTCCAGGTGGAGTTTCTTGTTTTCGAACCGGCAGACGTGTCCGTAGACGATGGTGCGGCCGTCGTTCAGGTCCAGGTAGAGGACGCGGCCGTAGCCCCCCGGCTCGCGGCGGAGGCGCGCCACCTTGCCGTCCGCGGGGGCGAAGCAGGCCCACCCTTCCTCCTGGTGAGTCCGCATGTCCACCCCGCCGTGGAAGTGCGTTCGGCGGTACTCCCCGAAGCTCGAGGTGATGCCCTCCTTCACCGCCAGCGGCCACAGGAAGGAGGATCTCTGCTGGCCTGATGTCAGGAAGGCCGCTGCAAGCAGGAGGGAGGCCAAATGGACATTCAGCCTTTTCTCCCGCTCTCCCGCTCTCCCGCTCTCCCGCTCCATTCTCACTCCATCCCCGCCACGATCTTCCGCAGGTAGGCCGAGAAGGGATCCTTCAGGTCGGGCCGCGTGAGGGCCATCTCCACCGTCGCCTGGAGGAACCCCAGGCGGTCTCCCGTGTCGTATCGAGCGCCCTCGAACTGGTAGGCGAAGACGGGCTCGCGCTCCAGGAGAGAGCGGATGGCGCTCGTGAGCTGGATCTCTCCGGAAGAATCCTTTCCGGTCCTTTCGAGCTCCTCGAAGATGGCCGGAGTGAAGATGTAGCGGCCGATCACCGCAGTGGTCGAGGGCGCGGTGTCGGGCCTCGGCTTCTCCACGATGTCCGTCACGCGCAGGAGGCGGTCGCCCACCGGCGTTCCCGCTATGATGCCGTACTTTCGGGTGTCCTCCCGGGGGACCTGCATGACGCCCAGAACGCTGGCGCCGTGGCGCTCGAAGACGTCGGCCATCTGTCGGATGCAGGGAACCGCCGAGTGCACGATGTCGTCGCCCAGAAAGACGGCGAACGGATCGTTGCCCGCCCAGGTCTTGGCGCACAGGACGGCGTGGCCCAGGCCCAGGGCCTCCCGCTGGCGGGTGTAGGACACCTCCACCATGGAGGCGATGTCCTGGACGATGGCCAGCTCCCGGTCCTTGCCCCGCTCCCGCAGGACCTGCTCCAGTTCGAAGGAGACGTCGAAGTGGTTCTCGATGGCTTCCTTGCCGCGGCCCGTGATGATCAGGACCGCCTCGATGCCCCCCGCCACGGCTTCTTCCATGACGTACTGGATGACCGGCTTGTCCACCACGGGGAGCATTTCCTTGGGGCTCGCCTTGGTGGCCGGCAGGAACCGCGTGCCCAGCCCCGCCGCCGGGATGATGGCCTTTCGGATGCGCATCTCGCCCTCCTGAAGGACGAAATTCTAGCACACGCGGCCCGCCCGCCCTGCGAGGGGACGCCGTCTACCCTACCTGGCTACAGCGCCGCCGGCATGGAGGGCTTGGCTCTGCGTCAGGCCTCTGCGTCCGCATCCTCAACGTACGTTTCAGTACGCCTCCGGTGCGGCCGCCTCGCCTTCCTTGCCCAATCCCCCATGGCGGCGGAACGCCGGTCCTCACGCTATCGCTGCCGGACCGGATGAAAGATGGAGCCTTGTAGCCTTGTAGGGTGGAGCCGAGCGCGCTCAAGGCGGGCGAGCCTCCACCAAAGAGGGGCATGAAACCAGCAAATGGTAGGCAGCAAGGGGACGCTGTCCGCCCAACCAGGCTTGAATTGAGTATCGTGTCCCCCGAATTCTGTCCCCCGAATTCGATTCTATTGGGTGTGCTTGGCCGCCCCCCGACAGCCTGTCAGGCGAAATTGAGTGCAACCCCAAAAGGATTGCCATTTATCACCTGGTTTAGGGCTAACTAGCCTCATCGGTGCACCACATTTTGGACAATTAGGTTTTGCTGGCTGTCCGGCCAACGCTTTAATATTGTCCTTGGTTCGGCCCTTTCGAACAATCCAAGAGCCCCATTTTTCTTCTTTTCGGTAGCTCAACATTTCCCAACGAGCTTTCCAGCACCCTATGTTCTTAGTTGCTGGCAGGAGTTCGGCCATTCGGGGGCCACTCTCTTCGGTTAGTTGTCTTGGTCCATCAATCGAATTGCCGCAACCATTGCACGAGAGGCGAATCCTATTGCGCGCTTGCGACAACGTGAAGCTAAGCTCCGTTGAATTGCAGTTTGGACACGACAATCCGTAGAATGTGAATATGTCTTGAATCTCTGTCAGGCTAACCAGCACAAGTCGTCGCAGGTGGGCACGAACTGTGTGCGCTCCTGGGTGCGTTCGATTCTGGCGCCAGTGGCGCCGAACGAGTGTGAAGAATTGCGTCCTGACATCGCCCCAGACTCTCTCATGTCCTTCATCAGGCTCTAATGCGTGATGGAATGCGCAGAGCGTGAGAAGGTTGACCGGGGAGTGCGCGCCTCCTTGTGACACCGGCAATTTGTGATGAATGTGTAAGCTTACGCGGGAGGGGCAACCCGTGACTTGGCATCGACTTGCATCCCTCGCTAAAACAACATCTCGAAGGTAGGCCCAATAGGGTGGGTAGCCAGGCCAATGGTCAAAGATAAATAGTATCTGTTGGTCAGTCGG
>JAKAJA010000468.1 GCA_021814085.1 Acidobacteriota bacterium
TGGCCGAGGAGGCCTTCGGCGCCATCGTGAAGGACCCCGACGGGAACTACTTCCTGGACTTCGCCGCGGGGATCGCCGTGGTCTCCACGGGCCACTGTCACCCCGAGGTGGTAAAAGCCATCAAGGACCAGGCCGACAAGCTCATCCACATCAGCGGCACGGACTTCTACTACACGAGCCAGGTGCAGGCCGCCGAGCGCGTGGCCCGGCACGTTCCGGGCAAGGGCACGAACCGCGTCTTCTTCGGCAACTCGGGGGCCGAGGCCATCGAGTGCGCCATCAAGCTCGCCAAGTACCACACGGGCCGCAAGCGCTTCATCGCCTTCTACGGTGCATTCCACGGCCGCACCACGGGGGCCCTGGCTCTCACGGCCAGCAAGGGGGCGCAGAAGGAGCGCTTTTTCCCCCTCATGGACGGCGTCACTCACGTGCCGTACGGCTACTGCTACCGCTGCCCCTACGGCCAGACCTACGGCAAGTGCAAAATGGAGTGCGTGAGCTTCATCGAGGATACGGTCCTCAAGACCACCGTGCCTCCCGGCGAGTGCGCGGCCATCTTCGTGGAGCCCATCCAGGGTGAGGGCGGTTACGTGATGCCCCCCGTGGAGTTCATCCAGGGCCTGCGGAAGATATGCGACAAGCACGGCATCCTCCTCGTGGCCGACGAGGTGCAGTGCGGCGTGGGCCGGACGGGGAAGTTCTCCGCCATGCAGCACTTCGGCGTGAAGGCCGACATCACGTGCCTCGCCAAGGGAATCGCCTCGGGCCTGCCACTCTCCGCCTGCGTCGCATCGGACCACATCATGAACTGGGCGCCGGGAAGCCACGCCAGCACCTTCGGCGGGAACCCCCTCTCCTGCGCCGCCGCCGAGGTGACCATGCGCCTCGTTGACGAGCAGCTGGCCGAGAACGCCCGGATCCAGGGCGAGTTCATCATGGGGCGCCTCAAGGAGTGGATGGGCCGATACGACGTCATCGGGGACGTGCGCGGCAAGGGCCTCATGATCGGCGTGGAGATCGTGAAGGACCGCGCCACCAAGGAAAAATACCAGGCTCTGAGGGACGAGGTGGTGGAGGAGTGCTTCAAGGCTGGCCTCCTCATGCTGGGGGCCGGCTACAATACCCTGCGCATCTGCCCGCCCCTCGTCATAGACCGCGTGCAGGCGGAGGCCTTCCTGGAGATCCTGGAATCTTCCCTCAAGAAGGCGTTGAAGACCCTGGCGAACCGCTGAGGCGGCGCCTCCGGGTTGTGGCCTCCTTCCGGCACGAGTGCGAATGGCGTTGCGACTGCCATGACTCGGATTGTGGACCCTGGTGGCCCGACCGTGGACACGGGGAACGAATTGTGGTCCACTTGCAGGCACGAGAGGGGCCATGGACATTACCTTCTGGGGCGTGAGAGGGAGTACACCCTGTTTCTCCCGGGACAAGGTCCACTTCGGGACCAACACGTCCTGCCTGGAGATGTTGGAGCAGGGCGGGGAGAGGCTCATCTTCGACTCGGGCACGGGCATCGTGGCCCTGGGGGACCACCTGGAGCGTCAGGGCTTCCCCCACTGCGACGTCCTCCACCTCTTTTACTCCCACTTCCACTGGGACCACATCCAGGGCCTGCCCTTCTTCAAACCCGTTTACCGGAAGGGGACCAAAATCGTCATCTACGGCCGCCCCAGCGTGGAGACCGTCCTGACGAGCCAGCTCGTGCCGCCCTTCTGCCCCATCCCCATGGAGGCCGTGGGCTCGGAACTCCAGTTCGTCACGATGAAAGCCCCGGTGACCCTCGGTCCCTTCGTGGTCACCCCGTTCCCCCTGAATCATCCTCAGGGTTCCAACGGATACGTGGTGGAGACGGAGAACCGGAAGGCCGTGTACGCCACCGACACGGAGCCCGACGGCGGACCCATGGACCGTGTTCTGAGAGAGCACTCCCGCGCGGCGGACGTCCTCATCATGGATTCGAACAACGGCATGGAGGAGGCCGAGCGGCGCAGGGGCTGGGGCCACTCCACCTGGCGGGACTGCATCTCGGTGGCCAGGGACGCGGGGGCCAGAACCCTGGTCCTCAATCACCACGACGCCTTCCAGAACGATGACGCGGTGAGGGAGAAGGAGGCCCTGGCGCGGCGAGAATTCCCCGACGTATTCTGCGCCTACGAAGGCCTCACCCTCGCCGTGTGACGGCGGCCCACATGTCGGACCCGCGATCCACTCCCCCCAGATCGTGCACGGCCCTCTCCCTCGGGAGCAACCTCGGCAACAGGGAATCCCTCCTCGCCATGGCGAGGGCGTACCTCGGCGCGGGCCGCCTCGTCCGCATCCTCAAGGCCTCCTCCCTGTACGAGACGGAGCCCGTGGAATGCCGGCCGCAGCCGTGGTTCCTGAACCAGTGCCTGTGGGTCGAGACGGACCTCCCGCCTGCCCTCCTCCTGAGCCACTGCCAGCGGGTAGAGGCGATGTTGGGCCGCAGGCGGTCCGTGCCCCACGGCCCCAGGACCGTGGATATCGACATCCTCTTCTGCGGCTCCCTGGCCATCCAGACGCCAAACCTGACCCTGCCGCACCAGGCCCTGCCCAACCGCCGGTCCATCCTCGCGCCCCTTGCGGAGTTGGGGATCCCCTGGCGGCACCCCACCCTTGGCATGGATGTGTCGTCCCTCCTGGCGTCTTGCCGGGACCTGAGCCGCGTGGCGCTCGTCGTTCCGGGGGTTTCCTACGGGTAAGACGCGA
>JAKAJA010000469.1 GCA_021814085.1 Acidobacteriota bacterium
TCCCTGCTCCCTGCTCCCTGCTCCCTGCTCCCTGCTCCCTATTCCCTGCTCTCCGCTCGCGTCTCACCCAAAATAAAAGGCCGGGAGCGGTTGCGCCGCTCCCGGCCCTGCTCAGTTCGGATTGTCTTGTCTCCCGGCTCACCGGTTCCCCGGCTCTCCGGCTCTCCGGCTCTATCCCTACGCGATGGCCGTTTTGGCTCGGTCGCACAGGACAGTGAAGGCGGCGGGGTCGCTCATGGCGATCTCCGCGAGGGCCTTCCTGTTCAGGGTGATCTCGGCCTTTTTGAGGCCGTCCATGAACCGGCTGTAGCTGAGGCCGTTCTGGCGGCAACCCGCGTTGATGCGGGTGATCCAGAGGCGGCGGAAGTCTATCTTGCGGACCTTTCGGCCGGCGAAGGCGAAGTTGAGCGATCGCTCCACCTGCTCCTTCACCGTGCGATAGAGACGGTGCTTGGAGCCGAAGTAGCCCTTCGCGAGCTTCATCAGTTTTTTGCGGCGCTCTACCTTGTGGTGGCCGCGGCGTACTCTAGGCATCTGGTCTTCTCCTCAGGCGCTGTAAGAGCGCTGTTCCAAAAAGCGCCTTCGCACGGGCGCTCGTTTCAGTGCGCTCGTCGCCGAGCGCCGGTCCTCATGCGTAGGGCAGGAGCCTTTTCACCTTGGCGTGATCGGCCTTGTCGACCAGATCGGCCGCCGCGAGGCGGTGCTTGCGCTTGCGGTCCTTGGACGTCAGGATGTGGCGGTGGTAGGCCTTGAATCGTTTGATCTTGCCCGTGGCCGTCGTCTTGAACCGCTTGGCCGACGCGCGGTGGGTCTTCATCTTCGGCATTGCCATTTCCTCCGGTTCTTCCCGTTCACTTCTTCACGGGCGTAAGCAGCATGACCATGGTCCGGGCTTCCATGGACGGCGCCCGCTCGATTTTCCCCTTCTGGACGACCTCCGTGGCGATGCGCTGGAGGAGCTTCTGCGCCATCTCGGGGTGGACGATCTCGCGGCCCCTGAAGCGAACCGTGATCTTCACCTTGTCGCCCTCCGAGAGGAACTCCTCGATGTGGCGCTTCTTCACCTGGAAGTCGTGCTCCTCGATCTTGGGCCGGAGCTTGATCTCCTTGACGACGATCTGCTTCTGCTTCTTCTTGGCTTCGTTGGCCCGCTTCTTCTCGTCGTAGAGGTACTTCCCGAAATCAACAATTCGGCAGACCGGCGGGACGGCGGTGGGGGCGATTTCCACCAGGTCGAGCCCCTTGCCCTCGGCGATGACGAGGGCCTCTTCTGGGGTCATGATGCCAAGCTGCGCGCCGTCGTCGTCGATGACCCGGATCTGGCTGATCCGGATCTGTCGGTTGGTCCTCGGTCCTTTTGCGACTGCTTCTCGGATAGTACCCTCCTTATTCCAGTTCCAGCGAGCGTGTCCTGACCCGTTCGATGACGAGCGCCTTGAAGGCCTCCGCCGGCATCACGCCCTTGTCTCCACCCGTGCGGGTCCTCAGGGAAACGGCCCCGCTCTCCTGCTCCCGGTCACCCACGACGAGCATGAGGGGGACCTTCTGCATCTGGGCCTCGCGGACCTTGTAGCCGGTCTTCTCCGGCCGCGAATCCACCTCGACCCGCAGTCCGACGGACCGCAGGTCCCTGGCCACAGCTTCACAGTATGCCACATGTCGGTCCGCTATGGGAAGTAGGCGAACCTGTTCGGGGGCCAACCAGATGGGGAATGCCCCCTTGAAGTGCTCGATGAGGATCCCCACGAACCGCTCCATGGAGCCGAAGGGGGCGCGGTGGATCATGACCGGGCGGTGGGGCCTGTTGTCGGCTCCGGTGTAGGTCAGGTCGAATCGGATGGGCAGGTTGTAGTCCACCTGCACGGTTCCCAGCTGCCACTCCCGGCCGATGACGTCCCTCACGATGAAGTCGATCTTGGGTCCGTAAAAGGCCGCTTCGCCGGGCTCCTCCGTAAAGGAAACGCCGAGGGTCTTGGCCGCGTCTCGGCAGGCGGCCTCCGCCTTGTCCCAGTTCTCGGGGACCCCCGTGTATTTCTCGGAATCGGGATCGCGGAGGCCGACCCTGACGCGGTAGTCCGTCATGCCCAGGGTCGTGAGGATGATCTTCACCAGGGTGAGGCACCCCTGGACCTCGGCCCCCACCTGGTCCTCGGTGCAGAAGAGGTGGGCGTCGTCCTGGGTGAAGCCCCGGACGCGGGTCATGCCGTTGAGCTCGCCGCTCTGCTCCCAGCGGTACACGGTGCCGAACTCCGCGAGCCGGACGGGGAGGTCCCTGTAGCTGTGGGGCTGGGAGGCGAATATCTTGATGTGGTGCGGGCAGTTCATGGGCTTGAGGAGGAAGCCGTCGAGGAGGTCCTCGTCGGCCATGACGCGCTCCGCCCCGATGATCTCGCGCCCCGCCCTCTCGTTCACGGTGCCGGCCAGCCTGGCGGAGACGGCCTCCACGCGGTGCATCATCTCGGCGCAGGAACAGTCGCCCTCCAGGGCCGCGGCCAGGGACTCCGGGGCCACGATGGCGGGGAACTGGGACTCCTTGTAGTAGGGGAAGTGCCCGGAGGTCTTGTAGAGGGACAGCTTCCCGATGTGGGGCGTGAAGACCTGGGAATACCCCTGCTTGCGGAGCTCCTCGGCGATGAAGTTCTGGAGCTCCTGGCGCACGATGGAGCCGAAGGGGGTCCAGAGGATCAGGCCCGAACCCACGTCTTCATCGATATGGAACAGCTTG
>JAKAJA010000470.1 GCA_021814085.1 Acidobacteriota bacterium
GTCCCGCCCCCACACACCTACGCCCGCTACCTCAAGAACCAGCTCAGGCAGGCCTACCACCTCGAAGGCTCCCCCCTCATCCTCAAATTCAGGAAAGAATAGGCGCCTTTCCCCGGCCTTGAGAACACTGCAAGATCATCTCGTTCTCGCTGCGGAGCATTAGAAAAAGGGGCGGCCCGAAGGCCGCCCCAAAAGCGCTTCCCTGTAAAGGAACTCTAGTGTCCAGAGCAGTTGAAGGGTGTGTCCTTCGTGTTCCGGTCGGAAAGCTGGGAGACGAAATCGCTCCCGCCGTAGGACCCGGTCGCTTTGAACATCTTGGGGTAGTAGGTGATCAGCATAAGCCGGGGCGAACCCGCCACCGACCGGAAGGTCCATCGGTCGGAGGTCTTGGAGACGGTTCCCTTGCCCGTGTACACGCCTTTGCCCGCACCTGAAAGCACGGTGTAGAGCCAGTCTCCCGTTTTGCTGTCCACGCATGCCTGGGAACGGCCGTTGTCATCCTTGAAGGATAGGTCGTAGCCGCTGACGGCAAGAGTGTACTGATGGCTCCCCGAGCATCCCACGGGGTCCGTGGCCGTCACCGTGAAGGTGTAATTCCCCACAAGGGTCGGCGTGCCGGTGATGGCCCCCGCCGAAGAGAGCGCCAGTCCGGGAGGCAGCGCTCCCGCCGTCACGGAGAAGGTGAAGGTGTCGCCGGCCGGGGTTGAAGTCGCCGTGATGGTTTGGTTGTAGGCCGAATGTGTGTTGCCCATGGGCAGGGACGCGGGTGCGAAGGCGATGGACGTAGGGCAGTTCACCACGTGGAGCGTCACCGGCACGTTGAGGTTTCCATAGGGCGTGTCGTTGCTGAAGGACAAGGTGGCGAGGTAGTCCCCCTCCGCCAGACCCGTCGTGTCGTAACTGACCGTGATGGCCTGACTGCCCGAAGCCGGCACCGTCCCGCTCTTGATGTCCTCATCAATCCACGGTATGTCCGCGGGATAGCCGCTCGCCCTGAGTGTCCAGTTCCCCGGAAGCCCCTGGCTGTCAATAGTGCCCCAGATGTTGTCGGCCGGCAGAACGGGCGGATCCGCCGGGTCGGCGTTGTATCCGGCCACCCAGGAGCGTCCGACGCTTGCCGTTTCGTCCAGGCCGGCAGGGTACGCGGGCGCATCCACACCCGACTGGGTATAGCGGTTCACGACGCCCACCAGCACGTCGCCGGGCCCCGCGCAGAGAACCGGTGTGCTGAGCGTGTAGTTGTTCCAGGTCGCGTTGTCGCTGACCTGCACGTTCACGTGGTAGGTGGCGAGCCACGTGGCGTTGCTCGGGTCACCGTCGCCGTCCGTGTCCTGGTACACCACCAGATCCAGCGCGCCTCCTACGGGAGCGGCGCCGGAGCCCAGGATGACCGAGACCTGATCGAGCAGGAAGGGGAATGAACCGGCATCCGGCGTGAAGCGGTTGAGCCAGAGGAACTGGAACCCGGCTGAGCTGCTGTTCAGCCCGACCGAGTCTTCCGCCACGCCGTCGTCCACGACGAGCTGGATGGGGCCGGAGGGCGGCCAGGTGTCCATAGCGTGCGTCCCCGAAGCACCCGAACCGGCCTTCGTGAATGCCGGACTGGCGGGCTCGCCCTTCTCGGCTTTGCCGTCCTTGCTCTTGGGCGCTTCGATGGACAGGATAATGCGCTGTCGCTGGGGAACGTCCGGAACCAGCGCTTTCTCTGAAGCCCGGATGTTGGCACCCGTGAGCGCCACATGGCCGGGAAGCTCCCTGACAGTCCAGGCTGCGTCGGCTCCGCCAACGTTTTGGAGGGTCAGCGCCTGGGTGCCGGTGCTGTTGGAGGGAAGGGTGATTTCCAGGGAGGTGGGCGCAGTGGCCAGGTGGCCCGTGGCCAGGTGGAAATCCTGCTGCACCGCGCCATAGTGCGGTACCGTCGCAGTCTGCGCATCGATTCCGTAGGAGGCCTTGGTGGCCGTCATGGCGTTAGCGCCCTCTGCGCCGTAGAGGCAGTAGAAGGAGTCACCCACGGCAGGATCGGGAGTGGCGGCCGTAATTGCGCTCGTGCCGGCGGTGCTGTTGGTGACGGTGACTGCCGCGACGGGATCGCCCGTCTCGGCATTGTACGTGTACCCGAGAATCAAGCCGCCACCCGCTGGGGGCGCGCAGCTTGCAGTGCCGATCAGGATGTTGTCCAGGTGGATGTCGTTCCCATAGGCGCTGATGGCGTTGATGCCCACCATGACCGAGGTGCTGGGCCCCGAGAATCCCGTGAGTGGCACCGTGTGCCAGGACCAAGCGTTGCTCGCGGCCAGGTAGCGGGAAATGGGGCTGCCCACGTTCTGCCAGGTCGTGCCGCCGTCCGTGGAGACCTGCACCTGGACCCGGTCGTCGTTCGTGGTATACCCCGTGTCATGGAACATCTGGAAGGTGATCGAGGCGCCGGTCACCGTGAGATCAACGGGCGTCGTAGAGTAGAGGAGGGCACTGTTGCCGGAGCTTACGGAGAATGAATTGAAGAACACCAGGTTGGGCACGCTGCCGGCCGGGTAGTCCGAGGGGTAGCGGGTTCCCACCCTTGTAGCCCAGGCCGTGGCCGTGTCCGTGCCGCCCGTGCGCACCATAGCCCAGTTCGCAGGCAGGGCTGGAGGAGACACGGCGTCGAAGTTCTGGGGCACCGTGGTGGAGGCATATCCCGGAGCCGAGCACGCCATCGTGTCGGCGGCCCACTTGTAGTCCT
>JAKAJA010000471.1 GCA_021814085.1 Acidobacteriota bacterium
CGCCTCAGGGAGGTCATCATCAGGACCCTCCGCCTGGAAGGCGTGAAGCCGGGGGACATCAAGGACGACACACCGCTCTTCGGAGAGGGTCTGGGGCTGGACTCCATAGACGCCCTGGAGCTGGTGGTGGCCCTTGAGAAGGAGTTCGGGATCAAGATCACGGACGACGAGGTGGGGGTGGAGGTCTTCCAGAACATCGGAACGCTGGCCGCATTCATCGGATCCAAGGGGGAGGGGGCGCCGTGAAGGGCCTCGCCGTCTATCCCGGCTCCTTCGACCCCATCACCAACGGCCACTTGGACCTCATCCGGCGCGGGACCGAGCTCTTCGACCGGCTCATCGTGGCGGTTTTGAGGAACACGGAGAAGTCCTACCTCTTCTCCGTGGAGGAGCGGCTGGAACTCCTGAAACAGAGCGTGGCCAACTTCCCCGGCGTCGAGGTGGATGCCTTCGATGGCCTCCTCGTTGACTTCGCTCACAACCGGGGGGCGCGGCGCATCCTCAGAGGGATCCGCGCCCTCTCCGATTTCGAGACGGAGTTCCAGATGGCCCTCATGAACCGCCGCCTGGCGCCGGACATCGAGACCGTCTTTCTCATGCCCCGTGAAGAGTTCACCTTCCTCTCCTCCCGGCTCGTGCGGGAGGTGGCCCGCCTGCACGGCCCGGTGGACAGCCTCGTACCGCCCCCCGTAGCCCAACGCATCAAGGAGCGCCTGCACCCATGATCGCCACGAGAATGGGCCGGGTGGAGAAATCGCGGCTCCTGGAGCTGATTGTCCTCGGCCAGCAGCTCCGGCGCGTGGGGACGGATTTCATAGACCTCGGCCCTGGACAGCCGGACTTTCCCGTCCCCGACCTGGTCATCGAAGCCACGGTCAAGGCCCTCAGGGAAGGACACACGTACTACAGCCCGGTCCTGGGCGTGTCTGAGCTCCGGGAGGCCGTGGCCGATCGTTACAACCGCCGGTGCGGGGCGAAGTACTCCTCCGCCAACGTCATGGTCACGGCGGGGGCCAAGGGCGCCCTCTACCACATTATCGGCTCCCACCTCGACGAGGGGGGTGAGGTCATCGTCCCGTCGCCCTACTACGTGAGCACGCCGGAGATCGTAAAGCTCTGGGGCGGGACGCCCCGTTTCCTTCCCTGCCGGATAGAAAATGGCTTTCAGCTGGACTTTGACGAGTTGAAAGCGCTGGTAGGTCCCGCCTCCAAGGGGATCGTCCTCAACTCGCCTTGCAACCCGACGGGAGCGGTCATCCCTTTGCCGCTCCTGAAGGAGATCCTCCAGTTGGCGGCGGAGCGCGATCTTTTCGTCATCATGGACGAATGCTACGACCGCTACGTCTACCCCGGCTTCGAGTACGCCACCATTCCGCACGTGACGCCTGACGCGGCCCTTCCCTTTTTCATCGCCGGGTCCTTCTCCAAGACCTTTTCCATGACGGGATACCGCCTGGGCTACGCGGTCGGCCCGGCGGACAGCATCACGGCGGCCGGCAAGATCCAGTCCCACTCCATGAACGGTGTGACCACATTCTCCCAGTTTGGAGGTCTCGCGGCACTGCAGCACGAGGAGGACATCTTTGCTCCGGTCCTGGATCTCTTCACCCGCCGGAGGGCCGTCCTCCTCGAGGAGATCAAAGGCCTGTCTGACCTTCGCTGGGTGGAGCCCGGCGGCGCTTTCTACCTATTTGCGGACGCCGGGGAATGGATGGCGCGCACCGGTGCGAAAACGAGTGAAGAACTGGCCGCCCGGCTATTAAAGGAGGGCGGAGTCATGGTCATCCCCGGAGGAACCCTGGGGCAGGAGGGGTTCATCCGCATTTCCTTTGCCGTTCCAGAGGACCAGATTCGGGAGGCGGTGAGGCGGATGAAGGCCTTCGTGGAGAAGTGAGGATCAGAGAAGGTAGTTTCCCCCGAGAAAATTCGCCCGCGAAATAGAGAGGGCCGCCTTCGGGCGGCCTTCCGCTTTCCAAGCGAGGTCAAGGAGTCATACCAACTTGACGTCCGCCGTTTACCTCCTGCGTCGCCCCGGTCGGGATATGTATGCCGACCTGCGGGAGAAGGAGGTCCCCCTAGCATTGAAGGCAAGTTGGCATCAGAGGGGAAAGACGGGGCCTTCGGGAAAGGCTCCAAAGGACTCCCCACCATCAAAATTCGCAGGATAGTGCACGTCCCAGAGCGTCAATCCCTGGGCTGGCAAGGCGGGTATCTGGGGCCCCGTGATATCGCCGCTCAGGGCCCGTGCCAGGTCCGCCTCGCCGAGACGGCCACTTCCAACGGCCACCAGCGACCCCGCGATGCAGCGGACCATCCGGTGGAGGAACGAGGGGCCACCCACGTGGAGAACAAGCAGAGCCCCCCTCTGTTCCCAACGGCACTCGTCCACGCGGCGCAGGATGTTCTTCTCCCGGCCATCGGCCGTGGTAAAGGCCGAGAAGTCGTGCTCCCCGACGAAATGGCGAGCCGCCGCCGCCATGCGCGCCAAGTCGAGCGGTCCCTGCCACTGCCACACGAAGGGGGCGATGGCGGGGGGAACTATCATCCCCATGTGAAGATGGTATCGGTATGCCTTTCCGTCGGAAGAATACCGGGCGTGAAATTCGGCCGGGGGCCAGCTCGCGCGGTACACCCTCACGTCCCCGGGCAAGCCCGAGTTGAGCCCCTTGAAGATGGCGGGCAGGGGCCGGTCGAGGCCCGTATCGACGTGGGCCGAG
>JAKAJA010000472.1 GCA_021814085.1 Acidobacteriota bacterium
CCGCCGCCACGACCGGAATGGGTTTCCCCGCACGATCCTCGAAGGGCTTCACCGCGGCCACGACCTCCGGGATCAGCAGTTCGAGAGCGCGGGTGGGATCCCCGATCTCCTCGGGCTTGAACCCCAGGTGCCCGCCCGCCAGGGGTCCCTCCACGATAACCGCATCCGGCGCGTGGTCGTACCGGTCCAGCCACCGCTTGCAGAGGATGGTGGCCGCGCGGCCCGAAGAGACGATGGGGGCGAGCTTGGTGCGGCACCCGTCGCCCAAATATCGGGGCAGGTCCAGCGGCAGCCCCGCCCCCGAGATGATCAGGTCGATGTCCTCCTCGACGGCGGCCTTCACCATGTCGGCGTAGTTGGTCATGGCCACCATGATGTTCACCGCCAGCGGCCCCTTGGTCTTGGCGCGGGCCTTGGCAATCTCTTTCTTCAGGGCCCGGATGTTGGCTTCAATGAAGTTCGTATAGACGTCGGTTTCGAACATCCCGATGCCCACCGTGGCGATGGTGCCGATGCCACCTTCCGCGGAGACCGCGGAGGCGAGGGAGGACAGCGAGATCCCCACGCCCATCCCCCCCTGGATGATAGGGAGGGGGACGGCCAGGTCACCGATTTGGAGCGGGCGGAACGCGCGGTCAACCATGCTGACCCTCCTGGCCCCATCCGTCCCTCGATGCCTACGGGACGTCGGGGTGGCGCCCTTCACTTTCCCGCAATAGCCTGGAAAGTGCTGCTGGCTGCGGCGATGGTGGCGTCCACGTCCCCTTCCGTGTGGGCCGCGGACATGAAGCCCGTCTCGAACTGGCTCGGCGCCAGGTTGACCCCGCCCTCGAGCATGCCCCGGAAGTAGGTGCCGAAGCGGGCCGTGTCGCAGGTGCGGGCGGAGGCGTCGTCGTCCACGGGTCCCTCGGCGAAGAAGGCCGTGAACATGGAGCCCTGGCGGTTGATGGTAAGGGGCACGCCCGCAGCTTCCGCGGCGGCCATTACTCCAGCGCCGAGGCGCGCTGTGAGGGCGTCGAGCCGTGGGTAAATGGAACCTCGGTCGCGGTCGAGGATCTTGAGGAGGGTCAGGCCGGCGGTCATGGCGAGGGGGTTCCCGCTGAGGGTCCCCGCCTGGTAGATGGGTCCGGAAGGGGAGACCTGCCGCATGAGGTCCAACGTGCCGCCGTAAGCGCCCACGGGGAGGCCGCCGCCGATGATCTTGCCGTAGGTCACGAGATCGGGGATGACGCCGGAGACCTCCACCATGCCGCCGAAGGCCACGCGGAACCCGCTCATGACCTCGTCGAAGATGAGGACAACCCCGTGCTTCCGGGTGATCTCCCGGACGGCCTCGAGGTAGCCCGGCTTGGGGAGGAGCGTGCCCACGTTGCCCGGGAGGGGCTCGACGATGAAGCACGCCACCTGGTCCGTGTTGGCGTCGAGCACGCGTTCCAAGGCAGCGGCGTCGTTGTAAGGGATGACGAGGGTGTCCGCGGCCAACCCCTTGGGGACGCCAGGGCTGCTGGGGGTGCCGAAGGTCAGGGCCCCGCTCCCCGCTTCCACGAGGAGGGAGTCGCCGTGGCCGTGGTAGCAGCAGGCCACCTTCACGATCTTGTCGCGTCCCGTGGCTCCCCGGGCCACGCGGATGGCCGACATGGTGGCCTCCGTGCCCGAGTTCACCATGCGAACCATATCCATGTGGGGGAGCCGGCCGCAGAGGAACTCGGCCATCTCCACCTCAAGGGCCGTCGGGGCGCCGAAGGAGGTCCCCCGAGCCAGCGCTTCCGCGAGGGCTTCGCGGACCTCGGGATGGTTGTGGCCCAGGATCATGGGCCCCCAGGAACCCACGTAGTCGATGAAGCGGTTGCCGTCCTCGTCGTAGAGATAGGGACCGTCGGCCCGCTTGATGAACAGGGGTTCACCGCCCACGGAGCGGAAGGCCCGCACGGGGGAGTTGACCCCACCGGGGATGCGCTCCACGGCTCGCTTCAAGAGATCCTTGCTACGGATCGTGTTCACTCTGTCCTCCTCGTCGGGGAGAGGGTTGGGGCCGTAACGCCTGCTCCGGTCCCGAGGGCGGCTTCACGGGGAAGGAAATGCCCCGGGACGTTCTACCCGGGGCATTGTATCAGACCCTTGTGTCCGTCCAAGCCGAAGGGAGACTACTCCTCGGCCTCCGCCGGAGCGGCGGTCAAGGGCACCCCCGCGGGGGTCACGCCCATCTTCTGCCGGAGCTTGGCCTCGATCTCGTCCATGAGCTTGGGGTTGTCCACGATGTACTGGCGGGCGTTCTCCTTGCCCTGCCCCAGCCGCACGTCACCGTAGCCGTACCAGGTCCCCGACTTGTCCACGACCTTGTGCTCGACCCCCATGTCGATGATCTCGCCGGCCTTGGAGATGCCGCTGCCGTAGAGGATGTCGAACTCGGCCAGGCGGAAGGGCGGGGCCAGCTTGTTCTTGGCCACCTTCACCTTCACGCGGCCCCCGATGATCTCGCCGTTGGCCGCCTGGAGGTTGGCGATCTTCCGGATGTCCAGGCGGATCGAGGCGTAGAACTTGAGGGCGCGGCCCCCCGTGGTGGTTTCGGGGTTGCCGAACATGACGCCGATTTTTTCCCGGAGCTGGTTGATGAAGATGATGGTCGTGTTGCTCTTGCTCACGATGCCCGTGAGCTTGCGCAGGGCCTGGGACATGAGTCGCGCCTGGAGTCCCACGTGGCTGTCGCCCATGTCGCC
>JAKAJA010000473.1 GCA_021814085.1 Acidobacteriota bacterium
CCTGGAGGAGGCCCTCCCGGGCATCTCCCGCAGGCTCTCGGCCCTGGCCCGCCTGGCGCACGAGGCGGAACCCCCCGTTCCCAGCCACATTGCGAGGGTGGAGGGCGACACCGTATATTATGGGTGTGACGCGCTTAAGATCCTGTCCCGCGGGCTGGCGATGGAAGCGTTCCGGCAGGGTCTCCGGGACGCGCGGGGGGATCTGCGCGGGATCTCGGAGAAGCACCTCCGGGCCCTCCTGGCCCTGACGGAGGCCAGGCCGGGCGGCCTCGTGGCCCTTCCCGGGGGATGGGAGGGGATCAGGCGGAAGGGCGGCATCCTGCTCCGGCCCACGGCGGTCCGGAGGAAGGAGAGGAAAAGATGAAGCTCGCGACGGGCATCCTCTACACGGAAAAGCAGATCAAGCAGCGGGTCGAGGAAATCGCCCAGCAGGTGAGCGTGGACTACGCGGGGAAAACCCTGGTCCTCTGCGCCATCCTCAAGGGGTCCATCCCCTTCCTGGCGGACCTCATGCGGCGCATTTCCCTGGACGTTCGTCTCGTCCTCATCGAGATGAAGAGCCAGGTGGACGGCGAGCACGCCTCCATCCTCTTCACCTCGAGCCTGGACCTGAGCGGCAAGCACGTCCTCATCGTGGAGGACATCGTGGACACGGGCATCACCCTGGACTACCTCCTGAAGCGCCTGGAGGTGGAGCGGGCCCCCGCGTCCATCCGGGTGGCGGCCCTCCTGGACAAGCCCGAGGCCCGCAAGCTCGACGTGCCCGTCCACTACCGCGGGTTCACGGTGCCGGACAAGTTCGTGGTAGGCTACGGCCTGGACTGGCAGGAACGCTACCGGAACTTGCCCTACATCACCTGGGTCGAACCGGAATGACGGGGTCCCCGGCGGCGTTGCTACCCTCCTGAGGCGCCCCCTTTTTTCCTGGGGCGCGAGAGCGCGGCGGGAGTGGCCGAGAAGGCCCGGCCCGCCTTTTTTCCCCCCGGGCGAGTCCCTGCCGAAGGGACGGCCCATTAAGGAGACACCGTGAATCAGCAATTGCGTAACCTCCTGCTCTGGGCGTTGGTCTTCGTGGTCGTCGCCGTGACCATAGGTCTCCTGCGCAAGGCGACCCTGAAGGAGACGGAGCTACCCTTCAGCAAGTTCGACCAGCTGGTTGACCAGGGGCAGATCAAGACAGCCGTCATCAAGGGCACGACCGTCAAGGGCGAGCTCAAGGACCCCATCGAGGGTGCCTCCACCTACACCACCAACCTCCCCCCGGACCTCCAGAACTACACGCCCAAGCTGGTGGGAAAGGGTGTGGACGTGCGCTCCTCCGAGCCCAACTCCTCCCAGTACGTCTTCGCCCTCTTCTACATCCTGCCCGTGGTGCTCATCATCGGGTTCTGGATCTTCTTCATGCGCCAGATGCAGCAGGGCGGGAACAAGGCCTTCTCCTTCGGCAAGTCCAAGGCCAAGCTCGTGAATGAGAGCAAGAACAAGATCACTTTCAAGGACGTGGCGGGTATCGAGGAGGTCAAGGAGGAGCTCTACGAGATCATCGACTTCCTGAAGGATCCCCACAAGTTCCAGAATCTGGGCGGGAAGATCCCCAAGGGCGTCCTCCTCATGGGCGCGCCGGGCACGGGCAAGACCCTGCTGGCCAAGGCCATCGCGGGCGAAGCGGGCGTGCCCTTCTTCTCCATCTCCGGGTCCGAATTCGTGGAGCTTTTCGTGGGCGTGGGCGCGAGCCGCGTCCGCGACATGTTCGAGCAGGCCAAGAAGAACGCGCCGTGCATCGTCTTCATCGACGAGATCGACGCCGTGGGGCGCAACCGCGGCGTGGGGAACATGGGCGGTCACGAGGAGCGCGAGCAGACCCTCAACCAGCTCCTCGTGGAGATGGACGGCTTCGAACCCAACGAGGGGGTCATCCTCATCGCCGCCACCAATCGCCCTGACGTCCTGGACACGGCGCTCCTGCGCCCGGGACGCTTCGACCGGCGAATCGTGGTGCCCCGTCCCGACCTGAAAGGCCGTACCGAGATCCTGGGCGTGCACGTTCGGGCCCTCAAGCTCGCCGAAGGCGTGGACCTCTCCGTGGTGGCCCGCGGGACCCCCGGGTTCTCCGGGGCCGACCTGGCCAACCTCGCCAACGAAGCCGCCCTCCGGGCCGCGCGCCTGGGCCGCAAAGGCGTCATGATGGAGGACTTCGAGTTCGCCAAGGACAAGGTCATGATGGGCAGCGAGCGCCGCTCCCTCATCCTCTCAGAGCAGGACAAAAAGGTAGTGGCCACCCACGAGGCAGGCCACGCTGTGGTGGCCAGCTTCCTCCCCCACGCCGATCCCATCCACAAGATCACCATCGTCCCGCGAGGCATGGCCCTGGGCCTCACCCAGCAACTCCCCATGGACGACAAGTACAACTATTCCAAGGAGTACCTCGAAGCGGAAATCGCCGTCATGCTGGGCGGCCGCACGGCCGAAGAACTCCTCCTCGACTCCGTCACCACGGGTGCGGGCAACGACTTCGAGAAGGCCACGGAGATGGCGCGCAACATGGTCGTGGCCTGGGGCATGAGCGAGAAGATGGGGCCCCTGAGCTACCGCTCCGAAAACCAGCCATTCGCTGCCTTCTGGGAGAGCGGAACCCGCGGCCAGTACAGCGAGGAGACGGCCAGGGAGATCGATGTCGAGGTGAAGCGAATTGTCCTCGCCGCAAGGGAACGGGCC
>JAKAJA010000474.1 GCA_021814085.1 Acidobacteriota bacterium
CTTCGACTCTTACGCGTGGTGGCCCTGCGTCGACGACGTCCTGGACAAGGCCACCATGGAGATGCACCTCACGGTCCCGGCCAGCATGAGCGGCGCTTCCAACGGAACCCTCACGGGAACGGCCACCAATCCGGACGGGACCGTCACTTATTCCTGGCGGGAGGATTACCCCCTCCCCAACTACCTCATCTCGGCCAACGTGACGAACTATCTCCAATTCACCGATCACTACACGAGCCTGGACGGCAAGACCGTCATGCCCATCGAGTACTACGTCTACCCCGAGGGGCTGGCCAACGCCACGGCCACGGTGACGAGGGTGCCGGACATGATCGCCTACTACGCCTCCCTGGCGGGGGAGTATCCCTTCCTCAATGAAAAGTACGGGATGGTGGCCTTTCCCTGGGGCGGCGGCATGGAGCACCAGACGCTGACCAGCATGGGCGACGACTACTTCGGCGGGCGCGTGGGGGACTTCGACGGGATCTACAGCCACGAGCTCGCGCACATGTGGTGGGGCGACAACGTGACTTGCGCCACGTGGAACGACATATGGCTGAACGAGGGGTTCGCCACCTACTACGAGGTCCTCTGGCTCGCGCATCGCTACGGGGCCGAAGAGGGCGACTTCATGGACCGGTACTACGACGATGGAACCCCCAACGGGTATCTGGGAGGTTCGGTGTACAGGACCAACGGGAACAAGCCCTTCGCGGATACCGGCGCCGTCTACGACAAAGGCGCATGGGTCCTGCACATGCTCAAGCACGTCATGGGGGAGGCCGCCTTCAACCAGGCCCTCCGCGACTACAGGGCCGCGCACCAGCTGGGCAACGCCTCCACCAGCGATCTTCGGACCGCATGCGAGGCCCGCTACGGCCAACCCCTTGCCTGGTTCTTCGACCAGTGGGTCTACACGCCCAAGCGCCCCATCTACAGGTTTTCATTCGTCGCGGGCACCGGTACGGTAACCGTCACGCTCGAACAGACCCAGCCGCAGAAGGTGGCAAACCGCACCTCCAACAAGGACGCCTACATCATGCCCGTGGACTTCACCCTCCATTATGAAGACGGCACATCGGAGATCCGCACCGTCGTCAACGACAAGCGGAGCCAGACATTCACTTTCTCCGTCTCCAAGCCGGTATCTGGTGTAGGGTTCGACGAGGGCCACTGGATTCTCAAAGCGATGAAATAGCCGTTCCGACCGAGCGAGCCTCGGTCACCCAAGCGCTGACACCGGCATCCCCGAAGCCGCCCTTCGCCCGGGCGGCTTCCTTTCTTTGCTCCCGAAGTGGGGTCAGATTGGTGCCGAAGGGGGGACTCGAACCCCCAAGTGGTTGCCCACGGCGGATTTTGAGTCCGCTGCGTCTGCCAGTTCCGCCACTTCGGCCATGGGAAATTGTAGGGGCTCGCCCATGAAGTGTCAAGGTTTATCGGGCTTTGAACAGGAAGGGGGGGATGTCTTCAGTCGACGCGTTCCAGGATGATGAGTGTGATATTGTCCTCTCCGCCCTTTTCGTTGGCCAAGGCGATGAGGGCCTTGCATGTGTCCTCCAGGCCGAGCTTGCGGCCCAGGACCTGGGCGATGTCCCCGTCGGTCACCATGGAGTTGAGGCCGTCCGTGCAGAGGATCACGCGCTCGCCCGAGGCGAGCTTGTGCTGCATGACATCGGCCTCGGCCTGGTCGCGCGTGCCCAGGGCTTTGGTGATGACGTTGCGAAGAGGATGGCGTGAGGCCTCCTCGTCCGAGAGGAGCCCCTGCCTCACCTGCTCGCTGACCCAGGAGTGATCCGCGGTGAGCAGGGAGAGCCTGTCCCCGCTGAATAGGTAGGCGCGGCTGTCTCCCACGTGGCAGATGACCAGATCGTCGCCGTCAACGAGCGCGGCGACCACCGTAGTGCCCATGCCTCGCGACTCGGGATGCTCGACGGAGTAGTGCTGGATGCGGTCGTTGGCCACCGAGATGGCTGTCCGCACTTTGTTTGCGGGGAAGGAGAGCTCCTCTTCGTACGGATAGGGCCACGTGGAGTCTTTGTCCAGCTTGTGGCGGTCGAAGAAGGAGTTGATATGGCTCACGGCCAGCTGGGAGGCAACCTCTCCCGAGGAATGCCCACCCATGCCGTCGGCCACGACGTAGAGGCCGTGCTCCGGACTTATGGTGAAGGCGTCCTCGTTGTTCGTCCGCTTTTTGCCCACATCGGTGGCGCCAAAGGCTCGAAGCCGCATCTATTTTTTCCTGAAGAGCGAGAAGCCTGGGTGCTTGTCGTCTCCGCGGCTCTGGGCCAGAAGGGCCTTCAGCCTCTCGTCCGCGGGATGGTTCGCCATGGCCTCCTCGAGGAGGCGCTGGGCCCTGACCGTCAGACCATTGTCCAGGAGAAACTCGGCGTACCCGATGACGTAGGCGGCGCTGAAGGGGTTGAGCTCGATGGCCCTCTCGATCTGCTGCGTCCCCTGGGTTCGCCACTTGGGATTCTTGATTCGTGCCATCCCGGCGTAATAGAGCGCCTGGTCATTGTCCGGTTCTAGGCGCAGGGCGTGGTCGAACATGGCGAGGGCGGAGCTGTAATCACCGCTCTTGTATCGGTTGACGCCTCCGCCCACGAGCTCCCGCACCTGCTCCTGCGCGCTTTTCTGCTGGACGGAGGACTGCGGTCTCGCCAAGGATCTGTCATACTCCTGCCGGAGGGAGGGCTTGCCGAGGGTGTTGT
>JAKAJA010000475.1 GCA_021814085.1 Acidobacteriota bacterium
TTGGCCTTGTCGTTGTCGAAGTCGAAGACCCGGTAGGCGTTCTTCCCGGAGGCGGGGTGGGCGAAGTTGTAGGTGTAGGAAGCGGAGGCGAAGAGGTCCACCTGGACCTGCTTGGTCCACGGGCCGCTCTCCGCTGGGACGACCAGGGCCTGGGCCTGGACGTGCAGGGGGGCGGCCAATGCCGCCGCCCCTGCCAGGACCCAGATGGCCACCCGCCTCGCGAGGCGAAGGCTGGGAGAGGCCACCGCTCAGACCCCTTCGAGGTAAGCCTGCTCGCCGTGGAGCCCCTCGTCGAGTCCCAACTGCTCCGTCGCCTCGGAGACCTTGACGGGGGTGATCCTGTCGATGATCCAGAGCATGGCGTAGGTGAAGATGAAGGCGTACACGGAGGACCCCAGGACGGCCGCGCACTCCTTGAAGAAGAAGGACGGATTCCCGTGGAAGAGCCCGTCGGCGCCGTTGGGATTGAACGCCTTGGTGGCGAACATGCCGAGCATGATGATCCCCAGGAAACCTCCAACCCCGTGGACACCCCACACATCGAGGGCGTCATCCCATTCCAGTTTGTTCTTCAGGGCCACGGCGAAGTAGCACACGATGCCGGCCACGATCCCGATGAGGGCCGCGGTGCCGGGCGAGACGTAGCCCGCCGCCGGGGTGACCGTGGCCAGGCCCGCCACGGCGCCCGTGAGGAGCCCGAGGAACTTGGGCTTCTTGGAGGTGAACCACTCCACGAAGAGCCACGTGATGGCCGCGAAGGAGGCCGCGATGTCCGTGTTGATGAAGGCCGTCGCGGTCACGGAATCCACGGCCGCCTCGCTCCCCGCGTTGAAGCCGTACCACCCGAACCAGAGGAGGCCCGTGCCCAGGGCCACGAGGGGAATGCTGTGCGGCCCGCGGTCGAGGACCTTTCGCTTGCCCACGTAGAGGATGGACGCGAGGGCGGCGATGCCCGCGATGTTGTGAACCACGATGCCGCCCGCGAAGTCCAGCACGCCCCACTGCGCCAGCAGCCCGCCGCCCCAGACCATATGGACAAAGGGGAAATAGACGAAAATCAGCCACGCCGTGAGGAACCAGAAATAGGCATTGAAGGTGACCCGATTCGTAAACGCCCCCGTGATGAGGGCCGGGGTGATGATGGCGAACATCATCTGGTAGGCGAAGAATGCCGCCAGCGGGATGGTGGGGTTTACGGGGCTGGGGGTCGCAAGGGTGACGCCCTTCAAGAAGCAGAGGTCGAAGTTCCCGATGATCCCGAAGAAGTCCGTCCCGGTCTTCATATCCCCGCTGAAGCAGATGGAGTAGCCGAAGATGAACCAGAGGACCGTCGTCCAGCCCATGGAGACGAAGCTTTGGATCATGATGGCGAGCACGTTCTTGCGGCCCACGAGGCCGCCGTAGAAGAAGGCCAAGCCTGGCGTCATGAGCATGACCAGGCTGGCGCACAGGATCATGAACCCCGTGTTTCCGGTATCGAGATGCAACATGGTCCCCCCCTGATTGCCGGTCAAGACGCCGGCGGATGAAGCCCAGGCACCTGCTTTCAAGCAGTGCCGCAAACTCATGAAAAGTCGACGAGAGGGGACAATCACCCCACTCGAAGGCCGAATTTACCCCATCAACCCGACCTGCCCTAGGTGCACAAGGTGGCTGGCGAGAGATTGGGGCAATTTACCCAATAAATGGGTAAATATTCCCCATTCCATAGGCGCTAGGGGATGTTCGGTGGGTAAGGCGGTCGGTTTGGGCTCTTGTGCGCTGGGTGCGAACCTCGGGGCTATCCTTCGAGGGCCAGGAGCATGGGCTCTTCGAGGGCCTGGCAGATCCACCTCAGGAAGCGCGCGCCGTCGGCGCCGTCCACGAGCCGGTGGTCGTAGGACAGGGACAGGGGGAGGATCAGGCGGGGGACGAACTGGCCGTCTTGCCACACGGGCTGGGTCTCGGCCCTCGACACCCCGAGGATGGCCACCTGGGGCCAGTAGACGATGGGGGAGAAGCCCACCCCGCCGATGCCGCCGAGGTTGGAGATGGTGAAGGTGCCGCCCTCCATCTCCTCGGGGGTGATGCGCTTGGCGCGGGCCTTCTCGGCCAAGGCCGCGATCTCCACGGAGAGGGCCGTGATGTTCTTGCGGTCCGCGTCCCGTACCACGGGCACGAGGAGGCCCCGGTCCGTGTCCGCGGCGATGCCCACGTGGATGTACTCCTTGAAGACTACTTCCGACCGATCCACGTCCACGCTCGCGTTGACCTGGGGGAAGGCTTTGAGGGCACCGGCCACGACCTTGGCCAGGATGGCCGTCATGGTGAGCTTGCCCCCGGCGGCTTCCACCTTTTTGGCGTGGCGGGACCGGAAGGCCTCGAGGGCGGTGATGTCGGCCTTGTCGTACTGGGTCACCTGCGGGACCGTGGCCCACGCGTGGGCCATAGCCTCGGCGGTGATCCGCCGGACTTTGCTCATGGGCTCACGCCTCACGGCCCCGAAGCGGGTGAAGTCGGGCAGGGCCTTGGCGGGGACCGTGCCAACCGACTCGGGCCGCCCTGCCCCCATGACGAGCTTGGCGTGGATCTTCACGTCGTCCGCGGAGATGCGGCTTCGCGGTCCCGTCCCCGTGACCTTGGTGAGGTCCACCCCCAGCTCCCGCGCCAGGCGGCGCACGGACGGAGCAGCGGGCGCGGAAGGACGGGGCGTACCCGCATCCTCTTCTTCC